>NZ_KV827832.1:0-2272 GCF_001836235.1 Bacillus sp. HMSC036E02
ATGTCAACTAAGTTTTTCATTTCGTTTGTCACTTGCGATGTTATTGTCATCAGCGACTTGTCCTATATTACACCTCTATATAATAATAGTCAATATTAATCTTTCATTTTTTTTAAAAAGATGAAAAAGACTCTCATACCCCCCTTTTATTTCTCATACATATCAATAAGATAACTGAAAGGAGTGTAGAACTTGTTCAATCCTTCTTTATTACACATCATAAGCTCCCATTCAAGAAGCCCACACTATCATAGGAAGTTTCCAATCATTCTATTTTGGAGTCAAAAAAGCGGTTGTACTTCTCTTGCTAAGTGGTTCTTTTACCAGATTGATTTATTACAAACCGCTCTAAGTTATAGTCCTTTCATTCATAATTATGAATATGATATATACAAAAGTACACCTGCCTATAGTGTACGACTAGGAATAGCTCTACGAGAAAAACAAAAAGAAACTTTTAAACTTGTTCGTAACCCTTATAGGAGAGCAGTCAGTTCTTTCGTATCCTTAATTGGACCTCCTTATATGGAACATCCCGAATGGAAACCCATCCGAAAGTTTTTATATCAAGATGAAAATTCCTCCAAAGGGATCTCATTTAAACAATTTCTATACTATCTATTTATGAAAGGAGCTCACGCAAGTGATATTAACCCACATTTCACACAACAATATATAGCTGGTGAAGAAGAATATGTGACCAATTATATATACTTAGAAAACTTCGATCAGGAAATGAAAGAATTAGAAAAGCGTTTCGAATTAAAAACCGCACCAATAAATGAGTTCTCAACATCATGGCATCATCAAACTCCCGCCATGATTTATAAAGGGGATTTTAGCGAAGGCGATATTACTGATCCTTTATTTCCACGTCATCCGACTTTTGAAAGCTTTTATGATACTGAATGTATACAACTTGTCCAAACAATATTTCAAAATGATTTCGACACATATAAATACAGCAAAGAATATCCATACTAACTTTAGTCTATTATCTTTGCTAAATAAAAAAGATACCTCATATATAAGGTATCTTTTTAACATTTCAATTATATAAATCATACTGTTTAACAGTCTCTATTCTCCACCTTGTTACCTTTTAATAGATTACATAACTTTTGCTTATCCGCCCATCCTACTCCGATTAAAACTAAACTCGCTCCCATTATTACTCTCCATGTCAGAGATTCATTTAATAGAATAATTGAAGTAACAATACTTATTAATGGTAATGCATTTAAATATAATCCGCTTACTGATGCTGAAACTCTCTCTAGCGCTTTATTCCAAAACCAATATGCTAAAATTGTTGCTCCAATAACAAGGTATATTACACTAAGTCCCGTTTTCCAAGTTTCAACCTTTGGGAGACCGTAATAAAAAATTTCTACCAGTGCAAACGGTAAGAGAATAACAGCTCCAATAATTAAAGTTAATGTTGTAAAAACCTCGTTTGATAAATACTGTTCTTGTTTTGGCCGTTTTAGCAAAACTGTGTAGAAAGCAAATAGAAAAGTACTTAATAATATCAGTATATCTCCTATTAAAGACACTTCTTGATTAGCACTTTTAGATGGAATCGTAATAAAGAGTACTCCTATAGCACCCAATATAATTCCTATCCAATAATTCAATCGAATTTTCTCTTTCAAAAAGAGTGCTGAAAAAAGAATTGTAACTAATGGTAATGCAGCATCTATAATACTCACATGTAATCCACTGGTTAAAGAAATACCGTAGGATGTAAACATAAAATAACCAGCTACACCGGTAAAAGCTAACAAACTCATTCTTTTCCATGGAACTTTTTTATGTACAACTGATTTTTGTAGTTGCTTAAATGAGAATAGCATACAAATTCCACCTGCAAAGAAAAGACGAATAAACAACAAAGTAAACGGCTGAATAGATTCTAACGCCCATTTTGTTGGCGCAATGGCTGTGCCCCATAATATAACAGCCACTAATAACATGCATATTTCTTTCATAATGCCCCACACCCATCAAAAATATATGTTAACTACCTTAATTATAGATTTTTTCTAATGTAAAATCCTTTAAAAACACAAAAGGTTATGTTAAAAGAGCTAGATTGCTACTTTTCATATAACCTTTTTATATAAGATCACAAACATTCTTGTTACATCTGGACTATATTCTTATAAAGGTAATTCTTACCTTTAAATTTAAAATAATAAAAATAAACACAAAAAAACCTAAGTCGAAACGACTTAGGTTTTTGCTTGGCGACGTCCTACTCTCACAGGGA
>NZ_KV827833.1:0-2961 GCF_001836235.1 Bacillus sp. HMSC036E02
TCAAAACTAGATAACATTGCTTCATATTATATGGTTAAGTCCTCGATCTATTAGTATTCGTCAGCTCCACATGTCACCATGCTTCCACCTCGAACCTATCAACCTGATCATCTTTCAGGGATCTTACTAGCTTACGCTATGGGAAATCTCATCTTGAGGGGGGCTTCATGCTTAGATGCTTTCAGCACTTATCCCTTCCGCACATAGCTACCCAGCTATGCCCTTGGCAGAACAACTGGTACACCAGCGGTGCGTCCATCCCGGTCCTCTCGTACTAAGGACAGCTCCTCTCAAATTTCCTACGCCCACGACGGATAGGGACCGAACTGTCTCACGACGTTCTGAACCCAGCTCGCGTACCGCTTTAATGGGCGAACAGCCCAACCCTTGGGACCGACTACAGCCCCAGGATGCGATGAGCCGACATCGAGGTGCCAAACCTCCCCGTCGATGTGGACTCTTGGGGGAGATAAGCCTGTTATCCCCGGGGTAGCTTTTATCCGTTGAGCGATGGCCCTTCCATGCGGAACCACCGGATCACTAAGCCCGACTTTCGTCCCTGCTCGACTTGTAGGTCTCGCAGTCAAGCTCCCTTATGCCTTTGCACTCTACGAATGATTTCCAACCATTCTGAGGGAACCTTTGGGCGCCTCCGTTACACTTTAGGAGGCGACCGCCCCAGTCAAACTGCCCACCTGACACTGTCTCCCGGGTCGATAAGACCCGTAGGTTAGAATTTCAATACAGTCAGGGCGGTATCCCACCAGCGCCTCCACCGAAGCTAGCGCTCCGGTTTCAATGGCTCCCGCCTATCCTGTACAAACTGTACCAAAATTCAATATCAGGCTACAGTAAAGCTCCACGGGGTCTTTCCGTCCTGTCGCGGGTAACCTGCATCTTCACAGGTACTATAATTTCACCGAGTCTCTGGTTGAGACAGTGCCCAAATCGTTACACCTTTCGTGCGGGTCGGAACTTACCCGACAAGGAATTTCGCTACCTTAGGACCGTTATAGTTACGGCCGCCGTTTACTGGGGCTTCAGTTCAGAGCTTCGCTTACGCTAACCCCTCTCCTTAACCTTCCAGCACCGGGCAGGTGTCACCCCCTATACTTCGCCTTACGGCTTCGCAGAGAGCTGTGTTTTTGCTAAACAG
This sequence comes from Bacillus sp. HMSC036E02, assembly GCF_001836235.1. Taxonomy (NCBI): domain Bacteria; kingdom Bacillati; phylum Bacillota; class Bacilli; order Caryophanales; family Bacillaceae; genus Bacillus; species Bacillus sp. HMSC036E02. Next base: position 1,157 of record NZ_KV827833.1, read on the forward strand.
TCGCTTGGGCCTATTCACTGCGGCTTTCCGTTAAGAAAGCACCCCTTCTCCCGAAGTTACGGGGTCATTTTGCCGAGTTCCTTAACCAGAGTTCTCTCGCACACCTTAGGATTCTCTCCTCGCCTACCTGTGTCGGTTTGCGGTACAGGCACCTTTTATCTCGCTAGAAGCTTTTCTTGGCAGCGGGGAATCAAAGACTTCGCTCCATAAGGAGCTTCCCCATCACAGCTCAGCCTTCACGATAAGCGGATTTGCCTACTTATCAGCCTAACTGCTTGGACGTGCACAACCAATCGCACGCTTCTTCTATCCTTCTGCGTCCCTCCATTGCTCAAACGATAAAGAGGTGGTACAGGAATATCAACCTGTTGTCCATCGCCTACGCCTGTCGGCCTCGGCTTAGGTCCTGACTAACCCTGAGCGGACGAGCCTTCCTCAGGAAACCTTAGGCATTCGGTGGACGGGATTCTCACCCGTCTTTCGCTACTCATACCGGCATTCTCACTTCTAAGCACTCCACCAGTCCTTACGGTCTGACTTCACTGTCCTTAGAACGCTCCCCTACCACTGATACCATTGGTATCAATCCGCAGCTTCGGTGGTGTATTTAGCCCCGGTACATTTTCGGCGCAGAGTCACTCGACTAGTGAGCTATTACGCACTCTTTAAATGGTGGCTGCTTCTAAGCCAACATCCTAGTTGTCTAAGCAACTCCACATCCTTTTCCACTTAATACACACTTTGGGACCTTAGCTGGCGGTCTGGGCTGTTTCCCTTTTGACTACGGATCTTATCACTCGCAGTCTGACTCCTAAGGATAAGTCATTGGCATTCGGAGTTTGACTGAATTCGGTAATCCGATGAGGACCCCTAGTCCAATCAGTGCTCTACCTCCAAGACTCTTACACTTAAGGCTAGCCCTAAAGCTATTTCGGGGAGAACCAGCTATCTCCAGGTTCGATTGGAATTTCTCCGCTACCCACACCTCATCCCCGCACTTTTCAACGTGCGTGGGTTCGGGCCTCCATTCAGTGTTACCTGAACTTCACCCTGGACATGGGTAGATCACCTGGTTTCGGGTCTACGACCACGTACTAAACGCCCTATTCAGACTCGCTTTCGCTGCGGCTCCGCCTCTTCAGCTTAACCTCGCACGGGATCGTAACTCGCCGGTTCATTCTACAAAAGGCACGCCATCACCCGTTAACGGGCTCTGACTATTTGTAGGCACACGGTTTCAGGATCTCTTTCACTCCCCTTCCGGGGTGCTTTTCACCTTTCCCTCACGGTACTGGTTCACTATCGATCACTAGGGAGTATTTAGCCTTGGGAGATGGTCCTCCCAGATTCCGACGGAATTTCACGTGTTCCGCCGTACTCAGGATACATTCAAGAGAGAACGAAGTTTCGACTACGGGGTTGTTACCCTCTACGACGGACCTTTCCAGGTCGCTTCGTCTACCTCGTTCCTTTGTAACTCCGTATAGAATGTCCTACAACCCCAAGAGGCAAGCCTCTTGGTTTGGGCTATGTTCCGTTTCGCTCGCCGCTACTCAGGAAATCGCATTTGCTTTCTCTTCCTCCAGGTACTTAGATGTTTCAGTTCCCTGGGTCTGTCTTCCTTACCCTATGTATTCAGATAAGGATACCATACCATTACGTATGGTGGGTTTCCCCATTCGGAAATCTTCGGATCAAAGCTTACTTACAGCTCCCCGAAGCATATCGGCGTTAGTCCCGTCCTTCATCGACTCCTAGTGTCAAGGCATCCACCGTGCGCCCTTTCTAACTTAACCAAACTAAAA
>NZ_KV827834.1:0-18417 GCF_001836235.1 Bacillus sp. HMSC036E02
TGGACCTGTTGAACCTGTCGCTCCCGTTGGGCCTGTTTCTCCTGTTGCCCCCGTCGGGCCTGTTGCTCCCGTTGGGCCTGTTTCTCCTGTTGGGCCTGTTTCTCCTGTTGGGCCTGTTGCCCCCGTCGGACCTGTATCGCCTGTTTCTCCTGTTGCCCCCGTCGGACCTGTTGGACCAACTTTAGGCACTGTCCCATCGCAACTAAAACAGCATGAATCAACATGTACACCATTTTGATTATTACACCCACAATATCCATTTACGTTATTGCTCCATGAAGACATGTTGATCACTTCCTTTACATTCGATCTTTTTAGCGCAATCACCGACTTAAAAAACACCTATCTAAATAACAAAGAAATACTTTGCCTAGTCGGGGATAAAACACAGATTTCCTCCATACATTCTAGTAATTATTACATGCGATTCACTCTCCTTTTGCTTGTACTTTCGCCTTATCTCCACAGACTATTAACAATACACATTACACTATCGTACACAGCCACTTTCCCATTTAAACTTTCCACATTCGCCAATATTTTTAGTAAAGAGGCTTATTCTTCATAAATAGCGACTATAATATATAAAAATCCGTATAATTCGTTATTTTTCGTCAAAATTTTAAAAATATATTGACACTTAAAATACCCTCATAGTATGATTTGGGTGTTGTAATTGATAACCATTTTCACTTATGGCACTAGTTACAAAAAACACTTAATTTGGGGGCAGAAGATGAAGAAAATTCTCGGTATTTTCATAGTAGTTCTTCTATTCGCTGTTGGATGCGGACAGCAAAAAGAGGAGAAAAAAGAAACAAAAGCGGACAATAAAAATCAAGCTATAACAATTAAACACGCTGAAGGGGAAACGAAGTTAGATAAACCAGCAAAAAAAGTAGTTGTACTTGAGTGGGTATATTCTGAAGACTTATTAGCACTTGGTGTTCAGCCAGTAGGGATGGCAGACATTAAGAATTATAATAAATGGGTAAATACAAAAACAAAACCGAGTAAAGATGTTGTAGATGTAGGGACACGTCAACAACCAAACTTAGAAGAAATTAGCCGTTTAAAACCAGACTTAATTATTACAGCTTCATTCCGTGGTAAAGCAATTAAAAATGAATTAGAGCAAATTGCACCAACAGTTATGTTTGATCCATCAACAAGCAATAACGATCACTTTGCTGAAATGACAGAAACATTTAAACAAATTGCAAAAGCAGTTGGAAAAGAAGAAGAAGGTAAAAAAGTATTAGCTGATATGGATAAAGCATTCGCTGATGCAAAAGCAAAAATTGAGAAAGCAGACTTAAAAGATAAAAACATCGCAATGGCACAAGCATTTACTGCTAAAAACGTACCAACATTCCGTATCTTAACTGACAATTCTTTAGCTTTACAAGTTACAAAAAAATTAGGTTTAACAAATACTTTTGAAGCAGGAAAATCTGAGCCAGATGGTTTCAAACAAACAACTGTAGAATCATTACAAAGTGTACAAGATTCAAACTTCATTTACATTGTAGCGGATGAAGATAACATTTTTGACACGCAACTAAAAGGCAACCCTGCTTGGGAAGAATTAAAGTTCAAAAAAGAAAACAAAATGTATAAATTAAAAGGCGATACTTGGATTTTCGGTGGTCCTGAGTCTGCAACATCTTTAGCAACACAAGTAGCAGATGTAATGACAGCAAAGAAGTGATTACACGATGAATAGCTTACAACACACACTTCGAGCAAGTCTTGTATTCGGAGGAGGAGCAGCTCTCTTGCTCCTCCTTTTCTTTATTCATATCGGACAAGGTCAAGCAAACATTTCCTATAGTATGATTATTGATGCTCTTATCTCACCGAACCAATCACTAGAACATCAAACTTTAATCATGCTTCGATTACCTAGAGCTGTAATTGCCATTTTAGCTGGAGGCGCTCTTGCTGCATCAGGGGTTATTTTACAAACGTTAACGAAAAATCCACTTGCTGAATCCAGTACAATGGGTATTCACTCTGGCGCATATTTCTTTCTAGTAGCGGCTACAATTTTCTTACCGAAAGGTTTACAAATTAATTCTCTTCTGTTCACATTTATCGGCGGTGCTATTACTGCTTTATTTGTATACCGTATTTCTGGTGGAAAAAAGGGAACCCCACTTAGAATGGCATTAGCTGGTATGGTCGTTACATTAATGCTCTCTGCCTTTACCGGAACGATGCAGCTTTTCTATGAAAATGAAACAGCTGGTTTATTTTTATGGGGAGCTGGCTCTCTTATTCAAAATAACTGGGATGGCGTTCAATTTGCTTTTCCATTTATCATTATTTCTTTCCTAGTTTTACTATTTATGTCTCGTAAACTCAACATTCTCTTACTTGGTGATGATGTTGCTGTTTCTCTTGGTGAAAAAACAGCAGTAACACGTCTTATCGCCTTCATTGCTGCAATCTTTTTAACAGCAGTAATTGTTACTGTTGTTGGACCAATTGGATTTGTCGGCTTAGTTGCGCCTCATTTAATGCGCCTTATCGGATACCGTCAACACTTTACTCTTCTTCTCTCTTCTTTCTTATGGGGGGCAGTATTATTACTTGGAGCAGATGTTGTCGGTAGATTAATAGATCCAACCGGTGCAGAACTTCCTGTTGGGGCAGTCACAGCAATGATTGGATCTCCTTGGCTTATTTACTTAGTCTATCGAATGATGAAGTCGAAACAATATATGAATGATAACGGTGCGAATGCAGCTGGAGCTAGTTCCCGCTATTACTCTTATAAAAAGGTAATCATTATATCTATCACACTTTGCATTGTGACGATTGCTCTTGGTGTTACAATCGGTAGTAACGCTTATATCGAAAGTATTACAAATGTTATATCAGGTCAATTAACACTATTTGACAAAAACATGATGATGAATCTTCGTTTACCAAGAATGCTCGTTGCTGCTATTGCTGGCGCATGCCTTGCAATAAGTGGGCTTGTTTTCCAAGGTATATTACGAAATCCACTTGCCGATCCTTCTATTATTGGTATTTCATCGGGAGCTGGTGTTGGTGCTTTAACTATTATGTATGTCTTTCCTGCACTTCCTGGTTTCTTTCTACCAATTGGTGCATTTATCGGCGGACTACTTGCAGTAGGAATTGTCCTCTTCTTTTCATGGAAATCAGGATTTAGCCCAACAGCCCTTGCTTTAATAGGAATTGGTATTTCTGCACTTGGCTCGGCAATTATTCAAATCTTTATCGTTAGAGCCAATTTGAATGTTGCCGCTGCTTTAACATGGTTATCTGGCAGTACGTATGCAAGAGGATGGAATCACTTAGAAAATATCATTCTATATCCATCTCTAATTCTTGTATTCATTATCTTTTTCTTAATAAAACAACTTGACGTTCTCGTACTTGGAGACGATTTAGCAACTGGACTTGGGCAACCAGTAAATAAAACACGTCTTGCTCTGATTGTGCTAGCGACACTACTTGCATCAGTAAATATCGCTGCTGTCGGTACAATTGCCTTTTTAGGCCTTGTCGCACCTCACTTAGCAAGAATTATTGTTGGTATGAATCATCAAAGACTATTCGTTTGTTCAGCACTATTTGGAGCAATCCTTCTTTCTGTTGCTGACTTACTTGGACGTACAATCGCATATCCGAAAGAAATTCCTTCTGGTCTTGTCGTTGCTGTACTTGGAGCACCTTATTTCTTATGGTTGATGAGGAAGAGTGGGAAGAAAGTTAATTAAAAAGGAGGCTTCGTTTTAGAAGCCTCCTTTTTATATACTAAATAAAGTGAAACTTTAATCAGTGGAGTTTTCTTCATCCCCACTGATTATTAACCCACACCAATCGGGCTTTTATGAGCAGTGGATCTCCCACCTAACTTCTTTGCTCCAGCCGAATCTTGAAGTGGGAATTTTACTGCAGGTGAATAGCGGGATAAATTACTCTGATCTCACTAATTTCACAGATTTAGTCCCTCCCATAAACTCATGATGTACAGTTAATGTGTTCTCCTCAAGTTTCAAATCAACCTTCTGTTTTCTTTCTCCCATTAAAAATACAAGCTCTATGGAAATAATCCCTTGGTCCACACTTAATATTCGAAAGTCTCCTATAGTAGTCCCTTTCCCAAAAATATTATGTTCCATAAATTCTCCGCCTGTTTTCTCACTATTAATAGATTCTATTTCCAACCCAACTGGCCTGTCTGTACTTTCTGATGACATCCAAGACCCCTTTAACTTTCCAATATCAGCCTCTTTTTTCTTTTCATTTTTTAACTCTTCCTCTTTTTTCTTGACTTCTGCTTGTTGAGTTAGTAAGCCATCGATTTGCTTATTCAGCTCTTCGGCCCGTTGATTTTCCGAAATAAATTGTTGATTTTGACCAGTATCGTTAAAAATTTTATTTACTATCCCTTTAGCCTCTTCATACTTTTTATCATTCTTTAACTTCTCTGCCTTTTCCAATTGACCTATATATTGACCTTTTAACTCTTTATGCTCTATAAGCAAATCTTTTTGTTCTTTCGCTTGATTTTGAAGGATTGCGGAACCATCTTTCATCTTTTCTACTTCTTGAAACAAACCTATTGCTTGTTCTATATTTCCACTCGATTTCTCTTTTATCGAACTTATCATCTTAGTAGTTTGGCCTTTTAATACTTTTGCTTCTTTATCATCCTTTTTCTCTTCTAATGCTAGCTCAAATGATGCTACTGCCGTGTCATATTCTTTACTCGCTAACGCCAATTTCCCTTGATCCATTGCTTTTTTATAGGCTTCATTGCTACATCCTACCATTAAAAATAAAATTATGATTCCTAAAATCAATCTTTTCATCATATCCCCCTAAATTAATATAATTCTATATACACTCAATAGTATCATAAAATTTATATATAAAATTTTAAATACCATCATTAAAACATAAAGGGAACTTGTCATTTCTTCTCGAACTTAATCTATGAACATAAGTAGAGGGGGATAACAATAATGTACCAAACTATTGAAGGCTTTTTACAATCATGGACATACGAAGCAGAGTCTACTGAGAAAATGCTTGATTCATTAACCGATGCATCTTTATCACAAGAAATTGCACCTGAACATTGGACTTTAGGAAGAGTCGCTTGGCATATCGTGACGGCAATTCCTGTTATACTATCTGGCACAGGGCTAAAGTTTGAAGGAGAAACGAAAGATTATCCTGTTCCAACTTCTGCAAAAACAATTGCAGATGAGTACCGTAAAGTGAACGCGGCTTTTGTTGAAACACTTCAAAGTAAATGGACTGATAAAGACTTAGCTACTATTAACGACTTCTTTGGTCGCCCTATGCCGAATTCCATATTTTTAATGACACTTATTAATCATCAAAATCACCATCGCGGGCAAATGACGGTTTTAATGCGACAAGCCGGCTTAACAGTTCCTGGTGTGTACGGCCCCGCAAAAGAAGAGTGGGCTGTGGCTGGAATGGAAACTCCTAAAATGTAACGACAAAAAAGACAAGGTGTTTACACATCTTGTCTTTTTCTGTAACTTGTTTCATGTGAAACTATTTTTTAAAATGGTTGTTTTATGGAATATATAGGTTAAAATGAATACATATTACGAAGAGGAGTAACCAAATTGAATACAAAAAATAAAAAAATAGCTATGGGAACTATTTTACTAACTTCCCTTATTGGAGTTATTAGTGTATCTCTTTATTTCACCTATTATGGTACCCCTTGGGGAAAACAAGCAGCAATTACGGACTCAAAAGAATATATTACAAAATATTTTAATCTAGATGCAGAAGTCAAAAATACTTCTTACGATGCTAAAATGAATAGCTATGCCATCTCCTTTGAGACAAGTAGAGACGGAGATTTTACTATCGAATATAAAAGTCCTAATAACTTTAATATCTCTCCAGGAGTTCAAGAGTATTTAAGCAAACACTCCAAATTTACAGAGTAGTAACGAAGCATACATATACAAAAAAGAGTTAGTGTAACCCAACTCTTTTTTCTTATTCTTGTCATACAGTTATATCTTCCTTCTCTATATTTTTAATTCCGTAATATGCAATCACAGCTCCAATTGCTGCGAGTGCTAGTTGAAGGGGAAATAAAGTTGCTGTAGGAAACGCTGGGTTGCTATTCATTGCAATTGCTACAACGATAAGAGATGAAACAATTGTAGTTGGCACTGAACGTTTACGCATTCCAAAATATAATGGGATTAAACTCATTCCCGCAGTTGCAATAGCTAAAGGAACCAGTTTTATTCCTTCTTGCACCAATTGATCTACTGTGAATGAATGAGGAAGAATTGAAAAATAACTATCTATCCCAAAGAAAATTCCTACTACTAAAATGTTAGATACAATAACTGTTATAAATGTTACTATCGCTGTAATAGCCAACTTACTAGCCATCATTTTCTTTCGGTTAATAGGATAAGAAAACATAAGTAGTATTGTTTTATTTTTATATTCGCCAATTATTAACCTTGCGATTAACACACTACCAAAAATAATAAACGTTGCTCTTACTACTGTACTAGCCATTAGCAAAATCATCTGCGGATCTCTTATTTCTGAATCTCCTTCTATTTGTGCAATGAAACTAACAAAGATTAATAATGCCAGTATAATGATATTTGCAATAACTGCTCCCCTCACATACCATCCAAACTTAAACTTCTTCAATTCTAGCTTCATAAGACGTAGCATGATAGTCCTCCTTTCATTTAAACTTTAATCAATATAAATTACCCCTGTTTTACTTAAAATCTTCACTTCGTTTTTTGCATCACCAATAGTTCCTTCTTTTATCTTTTCTGTATTTTTATCTTTCTTAAGTCCTTTTAAATCCACTATTACGTCAACCGAATTACTTTTAGCCATAAGCTTCAATGATGCAGGGACACCTTTATACCGTACGCCAATATCACCTGATTTTGTTTCTATAAATAATGATTTTCCTTCTGTCATATCTTTCAGTAATACCTCCCCAGATGTTGAAGTGATGTTCATATTTGAGTTACTTACATTTGTTATATAGTTATCACCAGTCGTAGACTTTATATTTAATTCTTGTACTGAACTATCTTTTACAACTAACTCTCCACTTTGCGATATGAATTCACCTTTCTCGGCTGATAGTCCTACAATCATTCCATCCCCAGATTTGCCTTTCGTCACGATACTTTTTACTACTATATCTCTTATTTTCACATCACCTGATTTATTATTTAATACAATTTTATCTATTTCTTTCTTCGGAATAGCTATACATATACTATTCTTCTTCCTAAATGTAAAACCATTAAAAAATTTGTTCGCCTCTTGTTTTTGCTTAACCATAATTTTATTTTCATCATTTTCTATTTTGACGGGATCTATCTCTTTATCTGCTTGTTCACCTTGAGCGGAAATTACTATTTTATTAGCGTCTGTACTTTTAAATTCAAGATTCCAGTTTTCATTATCTACTTCTATTTCTTTTATATTATTTATCTCAAAAGACTTTTCTTTCTTAAAACCTTCCCCCTGAAACACCTTAAAACCAAAAACCGCACTAGCAATTGTAATGAATAATATTGCAATTACTATTATCTTTTTCACCATTCATACCCCAGTTCGTTGTTGTTTTAAGCTTGCTTCACACCACATCAATCTTATCGATTTTACGAAACGATAAATAACTAATGAAAATCCCTAATAAACAGAGCACGATTGGGATAGCTATAAAATCAAACATACTTACTTGATCGTTTCCAGGACCAACGTTACCACTAATCAGCATACCAATTATTACTGCCGAAGTAATCGTTGTCGGTGTCGATTTCTTTCTCATTCCAAAAAATAAAGGAATTAAACTTATACCAGATATCATAAATGCACTTATAAAAGTATCTGGAACGATAGCTATTATTTCACCTATCGTAGCTGGCGTTTCAATCAGTCCCATCATTGGACTCACAAAATATACGAGTAAACTAATAATAAAAGTAGCGATAATGGTGCTCACAAAACAAAAACAAAAAACAATTGTTAATTTCGCCCTCATTAGCATTTTCCTTTGCAGCGGGTACATAAACGATAATTGCATCGTTTTGTTCTTATACTCATCAATTACTAAACGTGATAAAATGACCGAACTAAAAATAATGAATGTTATCCTAATAAAAATATTTGCTGCAGCCATGTTCTGTGTGAAGTCAGAGAAGAGCATGTCTTCCTCGGCTTTCATTCCCAATGCCATAAGGCTTACTGCAGCGAAAATTGCTATAATACAAATTGCTACACTTTTAAAGTAACGAGATAATTTATGTTTCTTCCATTCGAGCTTCATTAATTTAAACATATAAATTACGCCTCCATTCTTTATATACCTGTCTCTACGCTGCTAACATTCTAATTCCAGCAGTAACGAAGCTTAACATTCCTATCACTAGTACAATGAACAACCATTTCCGCTCTGGTTTTCTATAATATAAAATTCCACTTATTAGCATTACGATAAATCCACTTACCAGGTTCAGCCACAGTCCATTAAGCATGAATACCTTCTCCATCCATTACATTTAAGAAATATTCTTCTAAGGAACTATGTTTCTTATTAATACTTTCAATTTCCACATCGTTCATAATAAGTGCTTTTGAAATGGCCTGCTGAGACGCTGACGTATCATACACACGAATCATGGTTCCACTCATTATTTTGTAGTTTTTTATACCAAGTTTATCTTCTAAAATATAAGCTGCACGTTTCACATCAGGAACAGTAATTTCAATATACTCTGTTTGTTTTCCGTTAATACTCTTCATTGAAACTTCTTTTATTAGTTTTCCATTTTGAATCACACCAATTGTATCGGCCATTAGTTCCATCTCACCTAAAATATGACTAGAAACTAATAATGTAATGCCATATTCTTTGCAGAGCATTTTAAATAAGTCTCGTAACTCTTTAATACCAATTGGATCTAAACCGTTAATTGGTTCATCTAAAATGAGCAATTCTGGCTTTGTAACGATTGCCCTTGCAATACCGAGTCGTTGTTTCATTCCTAATGAAAAATCTTTTACTTTTTTATTATCTACCCCTTGTAGTTTCACTAAATGTAAAGCATGGTCAATTGCATTTTTATCGTAGTAGCCCATGTATTCACAATGTAGGTCTAAGTTTTCTTTCGCCGTTAATTTATCATAAAAGATTGGGTATTCAATAATTGTCCCCATTCTTTTTAATACTTCATAAGATGTATCTGTTAATTTCTCACCGAAGATTTCAATATCACCACTCGTCGGTTTTATTAAATTTGTAATCATTTTCATAATCGTTGTTTTACCAGCACCGTTTGGTCCTAAAAAACCGTAAATTTCTCCTTTTTTCACATGCATGTTAACACCGGAAATAACTTCTTTCCCTTTAAACACTTTCGTTAACTGGTTTGTTTTTAATATATATGTCATGTTACTTTCCCCTTTCGCAATACTCTATATTTCTATAATAGACAACGGAAATCTCTTTTTTCTTACCCGTTTCTTACAAATTCCTTACGCTGAAAAAAAGCTTGTAGAATCTACTGCTCTACAAGCTAAAACTGTATCTTTGTTAATGCAATTGTAAAAATTGTTTTTTCATACGGTTTACTAGAAAGATGAATTTTTCCGTCCATCGCTTCCACAAGCCGTTTCGTAATCGTTAATCCTAGACCGCTTCCTTGGTACAATCTATTTCTTGAATCTTCAAGTGTGTACATACGCTCAAACACTTTATCAATATGAGATTCATCAATCCCTTTTCCTTTATCCCATACATCTATATACACGCCCGTGTCATCATCTCTTAACGTCATACCGAGTGCCTTTCCATCGTCTCCATATGTAATTGCATTTGATATTAAATTATTCAATACCCTACCTAATACTTCTACATTTCCAAGTGCATATATATTTCTTTCTGGTATATCAATATGAACCTGAAAACCTTTCGTCGTCACTAAATCATAAAATGATAAAATCTTCTCGCGGCAAACTTCATTCATATTTACTTTTGTCATTTCAATTGCTTTGTCACCAGATTCTAATTTCGCTAAATCAAAAAACTTATGAATTAATTCCATCACTTCTAGTGTTTTCGTATGCACTTTCTCAAGTAATATTTGTTGTTCTTCTTTATTTATCGTTTTATCCTTATTTAACATTTCTGTATATCCAAGAATAACTGTTAGTGGTGTTTTCAAGTCATGCGAAATATTTGAAAGCATTTTTCTCATCGAAATTTCTACTTTTGCATGATCTGCATTCGTTTTCTGTTTTGCATCTAATAATTGATTAATTGCCACTAATAATTTTTGCAATTCTAGATCATCTGTCATAACGAGTAACGTCTCGCCTGTTTTTTCATTTACAATACTTTCTAACTTTTCATATGTGTATCGTAAATTTTTACTACTATTTTTTCTCATTTTATATTGCATATAAATAACACATAACAATATAAAAATAATACCTATTAACAAATTGATCATATTACATCACTTCCAGCTTATAGCCGATGCCCCATAGCGTTTTAATATATTCTGGATTAGATGGATCACTTTCGATTTTCTCACGCAATCTTCTCATATGAACATTAATAACGTTATCGTCACCGTAATACTCTTCATTCCAAACTAACGTATATATTTGCGCTTTCGTAAATACACGATTTTGGTTCTTTACAAATAGCTTTAAAATCTCAAATTCTTTTAAAGTAAGTTTGAGAGGCTTCCCGTTTTTTTCTACAGTAAAATTAATTGGATCAATTGTTAAATCACCAATTTGAATCATTTTTTCTATTGTTTCTGTAGCCGAGTATTTCGTAGACCTCCGAATACCTGCTTTTACACGTGCAGCCAATTCAATCATAGAAAATGGCTTACAAATGTAATCATCTGCTCCAAGTCCTAATCCAACAGCTTTATCAACATCTGTATCTTTTGCCGACATCATTAAAATCGGAACTGCACTTTTTTCTCGAATGATTCGTACAACCTCTAAGCCATCTAGCTTTGGCATCATAATGTCAAGGATAATCAAATCAAATGAACCTTTTAAATATGTGTTCACGCCTTCTTCTCCATCAGACGCAATCGTAACTTGAAAGCCTTCCTTTATTAAATACTTTTCCACCATCTCTTGAATTGAGATATCATCTTCAACTAATAAAATATGATGTGACATATGTCTATCCCCTTTTTACAAACGTTAACAATCCAATTGTATCGTAACTACTACAGACTGGAAACAATTATATGAATTTTCAAACCAACTTCCCTTCCTTCCTTAACAATGATATGATGAAATTCACTACGATTGTTCATAATTAACTTTATATAAAGGAGACTTATCATGTCAGAAAACAAAAAAGTAAGCTTAGCTGATTTAATGCGTGAACAACTTGCTAAGAAAAAGCAAGGAAATGGAAATGGTCAAAATGCAAAAAATCAAAGCCAAGAAACAAAAAAATTACAAAACCAACAAACAAAGAAAACAAACAACCAACGTAGACGTACAGGTGTATAAATGAACGGACAAAAACGTTCTAATATCGCCCCCGGTCTTGAAGTTGATATTGTATTAAAACAAGATCAACGAACAGGCAAATTAACACGTGGAATTGTAAAAGATATTTTAACAAACTCCCCTTCCCATCCGCATGGCATTAAAGTGCGATTGCAGGACGGGCAAGTCGGTAGAGTACAAAATATCGTTCAATAAGAAAAGGAGCTCAAGTAAACTCGAGCTCCTTTTCTTTATTAACCTTTAATTTTCTCGATGAAAACTACTTTTAAGTAGTCTCCTTCTTTAAATTGATCAATGGTACGGAAATCTTCTGGTAAAGAATGTTCTTCTAACATTTTATATTTGCCATTCATTTCTTTAAAGGCTGTATCGATAAAGCCTTTAAACTTTTTCATATCGAATGCGCTACAGTTTGTAGAAGCAACGATAATACCGTTATTTTCTGTAATAGCAATTGTTTCTTTTAATAAATTTTTATAATCTTTTGCTGCACTAAATGTATATTTTTTTGAGCGTGCAAAGCTTGGAGGATCAAGTACGACCATATCAAATTTCATTTTTTTCTTCGCTGCATATTTGAAGTAAAGAAATACATCTTCTACAATAATATCTTGCGCTTCATAATCAACTTCATTTACACTAAACTGCTCAATCGTTTTACTTAAACTACGATTTGCAAGGTCAACACTCGTCGTTTTACTCGCTCCGCCAAGAGCTGCAAATACAGAGAAAGCACCTGTATAAGAGAACATATTTAACACTGTTCTTCCTTTTGCATATTTATCACGAATTTGTTTTCGAACGTTACGTTGATCTAAAAATACCCCAACCATTGCCCCATCATTTAAATAAACCGCAAAGTTTACACCGTTCTCTTTTACGATAAGTGGGAACTCGCCGCGCTCTCCTGCTACGAAATCATCACCCTCAATATATTTCCCTTTCGTATCAAAACGCTTTTTCTCATAAATACCTTTAAAGTTTGCTACTTTTTGAAGAGCGGCTATAATCTCATCTCTGAAAGTATAAATCCCTTCACTATACCAACTTACTACGTAGTAGCCATCATAATAATCGATAATTAGTCCTCCAAGACCATCACCTTCACCATTCACCACACGGAATGCTGTCGTATCACTTGATTTGTAAAATTGCTTTCGTTTATGTAAGGCAGATTTGATTTTACTTTCAAAGAAAGATTGATTAATTTGTTCACTCTCTTTTCTCGTTAAAATCCAGCCGTATCCTTTATTTTGTTTTCCATAATAGCCTTTTCCGATAAATTGGTTCTTCTCATCTACTACTTTAATGATTGTTCCTTCTTCCTGAACATCATTTAAATTTTGAATCGCATCTTTTAAAATAAGCGGATATCCACTTTTAATTTCTTTTATAAATTTCGGTTTTATTTTTACAGTTACTTCTGATCGCATATAATAACTTCCTTTCCATTTGCATGCTTTCTCTACAGGAAGCATTTGAAAAACGAGCCTGAAAAAACAGCCTCGTTTCACTATACCATATTATTGCTTTGCTAGTACAACTCGCTCATTCTCTCGCTTAACTGCCACATATTTACTACATTTTGAACTGGAAATCTTACTGTCCAATATAATATAAAAAACTTTTATATTTCATATTTAGCATTGACAATGATAATGATTTTCATTATCATTTAATGTATATGAGTTCTCGAAAATAAAGGCTATATTTATAGGAGGAATAAACATGATTATCGTTACAAATACAGCTAAAATTACAAAGGGAAATGGACATAAATTAATTGAGCGTTTTAATAAAGTAGGTAAAGTTGAAACGATGCCAGGCTTTTTAGGTCTAGAAGTTCTTTTAACGCAAAATACAGTTGATTATGATGAAGTAACAATTAGCACTCGCTGGAATGCAAAAGAAGATTTCCAAGGTTGGACAAAGAGCGCTGCATTTAAAGATGCTCACTCACATCAAGGCGGAATGCCAGAATATATTCTTGATAATAAAATTGCTTACTATGATGTAAAAGTTGTACGTATGCCAATGGCTGCAGCACAGTAAAAACAGTCCTTTTTTAAAGTATAGAATATGAGAAGCGTTATCTATCACTTCTCATATTCTATACTTTTTTCTTTAATTTCTTTTTATTAATTTTGCGTGTACAACTAGCCTTCCAGCCTCTGGATCAAGCGCATAGTCACAAGTAGAAAGTGTTACGATTTCATCATTAGCCGTCAATTCCGTATCCGTTTTGTACAGTGATTTTTCTTGAATTTCCTTTAAGAACGATGTATATGCTGCATCATTTTCAAAATCCGTTTCAATGTAATAAAAGTCCGTTGTTGTCGTGTATACTGAAAAAACTTCCACGTCGTATCCTTCAAATAATGTATCGTAATATAATTTACGATGAGACATAAAAAAGTCTTCATCCAACATCTTTTTTAAACTACCAAACATAGAACCGTCTTTCATACGATGGCCATATAAAATCGTATTTCGATTTTGAGATTTCACATCATTACGATGGTCCATAAAAATGCTTCCCGCTCTCATATCTTCACCTTTATAATTACGAAATAAATAGTAATCATTATCTTTTGCTTGAACGATTGGATAATTAATTTGTGTATCATCCATCGTAATCCATCCGACTATCTCTGGATTAATTTTCTGGAGATCCTGAAACTGTTTACGTACCTCTCCATCTTCTGATTTTTCTTCCATTGGACTTCTTTTATAAATATGTTGTGCCTCAGCCATTACTTTACGATTTTCATAATAATCCATGAAAATCCCACCCAACTCATATATTGAATAGAAAAAGATTCCTAAAAACACAATTGTAAGTATGCGTTGAAAAAAAGAATTCTTTTTCCGTCCTTTCTTACTATTCAAATTATCACCTCAAAACGGATTATGCTCAGCCTTTAGATTCCCATAGGTACCATGTACAATCCGGTATCTTCATCCTGCTTTACAATGACATCTACACCATATATTGCTTTAACCATTTCTTCTGTTATTACATCATTAGGATTACCTTTCGTAATGATTTCTCCATCTTTCATAACGATAATATGGTCGCTATAACGAATGGCTTGATTAATATCATGTAATACCATTACAATCGTTAGTCCATACACTTCATTTAACTCTTTCACTAACTCTAATATTTCTAGCTGATAGTAAATATCTAAATATGTGGTCGGCTCATCTAAGAAGAGCATTGGTGTATTTTGAGCTAATGTCATTGCGATCCAAACTCGCTGCCTCTCTCCACCAGATAAAGCATAAATTGGCTTATCACGCTTACTTTGTAAATTCGTACATACTAGCGCACGCTCAATCGCTTCTCTATCTTCATCTGTTTGCGGAGAGAATATATTTTTATATGGCATACGCCCGAAGCTTATTAGCTTTTCCACTGTAATATCTGCTGGAGCCTCATTTTGTTGATGGACAACCGCTAGTTTTCTAGCAAACTCTTTCGGTTTATATTCACTAATCGCTTTCCCATCAAGTATTACTTCTCCACTGCTAGGAGCGTGGTTTCTAGACATGACACTAAGTAATGTTGATTTCCCACATCCATTCGGTCCAATGATTGTTGTAATTTTCCCAATTTCTATTTCACTACTAACAGACTTTAATCGATTTGTTACGTTATCGTATGAAAAGGTTACATTTTTAATTTCCATGAACTTTATCACTCTTTCTAAGCAAGAATATTAAGAATGGACCACCAATAACCGCCATAATTGTTGCTGCTGGAATTTCGTTAGGTGGCACAATTAACCTTCCAATCGTATCTGCCGTCAAAATTAATAACGCCCCTGCAAGAGCAGAAAATGGAATTAATACTTTATGGTCTGAACCGACTAATTGTCTTGAAATATGCGGAACTAGTAATCCTACAAAAGCAATAACACCTGCAAGCGCTGTTGATACTGCCGCTAAGAGTACTGCAATGGCAGAAATAATAAGACGAACTCTCGTCACGTGCAAGCCTAAGTTTTTCGCAGTCTTATCTTGTAGCGATAATAAGTTACACCATGCTCCTACGAACAGAGCAAGAATAAGACCAATCGTTCCATAAGTCACCATTATTTCTACATCGCCCCACGTCTTCATTGTTATGTTAGAAGTCGTCGTTTGCTTAATACTCTTAATAAAATATCCACAAATCGTAACGAATGATTCATTTAATCCAGTAAACATTGCATTAATGGCAATACCAATTAAAATAATGCGAAGCGGGCTTAATCCTGATTTCCATGAAAACAAATAAACGAGATAACATGCAAGCGCACCACCTAAAAAGGCGAATACGGGTGTCCAGAAAAAGAATTGCGGGAACAACGTAATAATAACGAGTGTCATAAAACTTGCTCCTGAAGATATACCGATTACCCCAGCATCAGCGAGTGGATTTTTCATAACAGCTTGAAAAAGCACACCTGAAACAGCGAGAGCCGCTCCAGTGAACAACGCAATAATAATACGCGGAAAACGTAAATCTTTAATGACTTCAACATCTTCATTTCCACCTGTAAATATCCCTTGTACAAGTTCAACAATACCTACTTCTAAACTACCTTTCATCGCTGACAATGATGTCATAACAATAAGCAATGCAGTAACAATGAGGAAACTCCAAGTTTTTTTATTCATTCTACTCTTCCTTTATATTAAAATGCATCACGGATACATCATTTTTTTCAATTCATCTAATGCTTCAATTGCTGCTAAATTACCTGTCGTTCCAAATAAACGCTCTTCTAAATCGTAAACACGGTTATTTTTAACCGCAGCAAAGTGTTTCCAAATATCATTTGTTTTAAATTCTTTATCAAACATTTTTACAACTTCATCAGGCATACCATGAGCTGCTCGTAAGATAATATCTGGATCAGCTTTCTTTAAATACTCTGTATTAGAAGCTAAATATTCTACTTGTTCACCTTGCACAATATTTTTACCACCTAGTTGTTTCACTAAATCTCCAATATAAGAATGCTCTGTTGCTACTAAATAACTTCCTGGCACACCTAATAAAATAAGCACTGTCGGTTCTTTCTTTCCTTTTACTTCTTTTTGAATGCTAGCAACCTTTTTATCTAATTTAGTTACTACTGCTTCGGCCTGTTTTTCACTCCCATATTTCTTACCTAAATCACTAATAGAACTTTGCATATTTTTCAAACTCGTTAAATCTAAAAAGTTTGCTTTCATACCCACACCATCAAAAACTGGCTTTAATTCATATTCAAGTGTTGTCACAGATAACACTTCTGAAGGCTTTAATGACTTTACCTTTTCCATATCTGGACTCATTGGATTCCCAACTTCAGGTAAACCTTTATATCGCTTCGGTAAAGTTTTAGAACTTGTTGGAACGCCGACTAAATCTACTTCTAACGCATCCATAATTTCAGTAACAGCCACTGTTGTTGCAACGACGCGCTCTTTACTTTCACTCTTTACCTGCTTTGCTGATTCTTTTTTTGGTGATGAGCACCCGGCTATACTCATTAACAAAATGATAGCCATTAGTACACTTGCAATTTTCTTCACTCTCAATCACCACTCCTTTCCATACAATATGAAACAAGTCTTGATGCACGCGAACATGCATCAAGACTCCAAAAATTACAATCTACCTGCTCTATATTTACGAACTAGTAAAGCAAGTGAACCTAGCAGTAACACCATGTATAAACCAAGTTGTGCTGTATCTGCAGTTTTTGAGTTTTTCTCTTTTTTCGAATCATTTTTTGTATCTTCTTTTTTCTTGTGACCATCTGCATTTCGATTAAAATCAGGAGTACCTACTGTTTTTACATTATCTACTTTCGGTGTAGTCACTGGATTTTTCGGTTCATTTTTCGGTTCCTCTTTAATAGTTCCTAACGCACCGATATTATTTGTATCAAATTGAATTTGTACATCGTAGAAATGATGGTAGTTCATCTCATCGATGTCTACCTTTACTTTTGCGTTTAATTTTTTAAATAGATCTTCTACTTCAAACTGTACTACTCGCGTATTTGCATTTTTATCTTCGCTTACTACTTTTGCATCAGCGAATAGTTCATTGTTTTCCGCTTGGAATTTCGTAATCCACGCACTATTTTTCAGCGTCATCTCAATATATTTTTTACCATCTTTTACGATTAATTTCGCTGGATTTACAACATAGTCATGCATCTTTGAAATCTCATCTGTTTTATCTTTTAATACTTTAAATGTAATATCATATTGGCCATCTACTAAATTTTTCGAATCAACTATTACTCTCGGTTTATTATTTTCATCTTGGTTGTTGTTTCCACCTAGGTTGTCGTTTCCACCTTGGTTGTTGTTTCCACCTTGGTTGTCGTTTCCGCCTTGGTTGTCGTTTCCGCCTTGGTTGTTGTTTCCGCCTTGGCTATCTAACGGCTTAATGCTACCTTTATCAAATGCAAATTGAATATCGTAAAAATGGTGATAATTCATTGAATCGATATCTACTTTTACTTTTGCATTTAACTTTTTTGATAAATCTGGTACTTCTACTTCCACTACGCGTGTATCAGCTTTTTTATCTTCACTTATTACATGTGCATCAACAAACGAACCATTTTTCTCAAATTCAAATTTTGTAATCCAAGAACTGTTCGTTAACGTAAATGATACATACTTCTTACCATCTTTTACTTTTAGCACACCTGGACTTTTTGTATATGTGTTCATCATTGAAATTTCGTCTGTTTGATCTTTTAATGCTTTGAAATTGATGCTGTATTCACCATCTTTAATTGTTTCAGCATCTGATTTTTCTACTTCTGGTTTTTCTACTTCCGG
>NZ_KV827834.1:18517-93351 GCF_001836235.1 Bacillus sp. HMSC036E02
TTTCTGCTTCTGGTTTTTCTACTTCTGGTTGTTTCTCTTCATTTTTAATTTGTTCAAGTTTATCTTGTTCAAATAAAAGTTGTACATCATGCGTTTGCTTATAATTTCTTGATGCCATTTCGATAAATACTTTTGTATTTAGTTTTTTAGATAAATCGTTTACTTCAAACTCTACTACTCTTGTATCTTTTTCCGTATCCTCACTTACTACTTTTGCATCAACAAATGTGCCATCTTTTTCCGTTTGAAAATTTTTAATTAATGAGCTACTTTTTAATGTTACAATTGCTTTTTTCTTACCGTTTTCTACTTTTAATACTCCTGGATTTACCATGTAAGTATTCATCTTAGATTCTTCATCTGTTTGATCTTTTAACACTTTAAATGGAATGCTGTACGCACCATCTGTAATTGTGTTAGAATTTGGTTGTTGATCTGGGTCAGGCTTTTGGTCGGGCTTCTGACTTGGATCCGGTTTTTCATTTGGATCTGGCTTATTAGCTGGGTCCTCTTTTTCATTTGGTTGTTCCACATGAATTGGTGTAATACTATTTTGATCAAATGCAATACGAACGTCGTACTCATGATGATAATTTAAAAAATCAATATCTACTTTTACTTTTGCATTTAATACCTTCTCTACATCTTCTACATCAAATTCTACTACTCTTGTATCTTTTTCTTTATCTTCACTAATTACATTTGTCGCAACTAGCTTACCTGCTTTTTCTGTTTCAAACTTCGTAATCCATGAACTATTCGTTAATGTAAAGGATACTTTCTTTTTCCCATCCTTCACTTTTAAAGTTCCCGGACTTACTGAATATTGATTCATCATCGATTCTTCATCTGATGTATCTTTTAAAACTTTGAACCCAATTGAATATTCACCGTCAGCCAACTTGGTAGCTGCTTGAACTGCAAGTGGTTGTAATGTTGATACGAATGTAAATATCATTAAAAACATAGCAACAATAATTTTTGTATACCTGTTCAATGGAACGACTCTCCCTTTTGAAAATTATTTAATACTGCTCCCATCAAATACAAAGCGAATATCATACGAAGCATTATAATTAATAATTGGAATATTAATTTTCACCTTTCCATTTAGTTTTTTTGACAAGTCAGCAACTTCAAATTCTACTACTCTAGTATTATCTTTTTTGTTTTCACTTAACACGGTTGTTTCTACAAATTGACCATCTTTTTCTACTTGGAAACTTTTAATAGAAGCACTATCTTTCACTTTAAATGAAACGTATTGTTTTCCATTTTTAACTGTTAATGTTGCTGGGCTTTCAAAATAACTATTCATTCTAGACGATTCATCTTTATCGCCTTTCCATACAGTAAAAGCAATATTATATTTTCCATCAGCTAGTTTTGTAGCAGCCTTTGCATCTTGTAAACCTAGTGTTGCGATAAACGTAAATAAAACAGCAAATACGGCAATAATCATTTTAAATTGTTTAAACATATATTCATCACCCTTCAAAAGATTTATTTACTCAACTTCACTTTACGAATTAAGAAAGCACCTGAAATAAGAATTAACGCTGCAAACAATCCAATACGTGCTTCATCGCCTGTTTTTGGGTTATCTGTTTTTTCAGCTTTTCCATTTTCATTTTTTGTTTCTTTGTTCACTTCTTTAGCTGTTTCCTTACTCTCTACTTTTGTTTTCTCTTCTTTTACATGTGTATCTGTTTTCGCTTGATCATTATTTTTTTTTGTAGCAGCTACGCCGTTATCGCCACCTACAGCTTTTACATTTGCATCAAATGCAAAACGAATTGTGTAGTGGTGGTCATAGTTTGCATTTGGTACAACAACATGAATTTTTACAGCTGCCGGTTTAGATAAATCATCTACTTTAAACTCTACTGTTCTTTTATCTGCCGATTCATCTTTACTAACAACTTTCGCATCAACAAAATTCCCGTTCTCTGGTGCTTTAAATTCTGTAATCCAAGCACTATGATTCATCGGAACTTGTACTCTCATCTCACCGTTTTTCACTATTAATTTTGCCGGCTTTTCAAAATAGTCATTTGCCATTGAAGCTGAATCATTTTCCGCTTTTTGAATTACGTAATTAATATCGTAAGTACCATCAGCTAGTTTTGCTGATACATTCCCGTATGGCATTACAAGAAAAGCTAACATACATACGAACGTTATAATAAAAGCAGGTAATACAGAAACCTTTTTCATTTTTCTTGTTTCCTCCTTGGTTATCTTTCATTTCACTTTTTGAAAATGATAATTATTCTCAATTCATAAGAAAAAAATAATCTCTTCTACCTATTATTTAATTAGCATTCTTTTATGTAACATAAGTATTATTGATTATCATTCTCATTAAATATTAAAAATAATATCTCACCCTATTCCTTATACGAAGGCATAGAAACTGAGAAAAAATGATAAAACGTATTTATTGATTATCATTCTCAATGCAAATCAAAAAAAATAAACTATCTCTTCTCCTCTTCTTTCACCTCTTCCCATAACAACACTATAGTTATAGAAACCCCTTTTCCCTCACTTCCCTTCCAATATTTCCACAACTAAGTCAATCTTAGCCTACTCATAAATTTTTTGTCAACTATATTACGTATAAAATTTTTAATATCTGAATTTCTCTATATGCGGCTTTTTTTACAAAAAAGAGACTTTCTATTATAGAAAGTCTCTTTTCTCTATTTCTCTACAGCAATTTCCTGCTTTTGAAACTTAGAAACTATATAACCAAATCCTATACCGATTATGCCTGGAACTAACCAACCAATTCCTACACTATATAATGGAATCTTATCTAAAATAGGTGCTAGCGCTGCAATTTGAAGGTTTGCATTGTGTAATCCATCAAAGAAACTTATTGCAAATGCTCCTACAATCCCGCCCACATACATCGCTAATGGAAGACGAACGTAGTTTTCAACAAGTGATAATACGATAAGTACGATTCCAATTGGATAAATTGCGATTAAGATTGGTAATGCTAATGCATTTAACTGAGTTAACCCAAGGTTTGCTACCATAAATGCTAATACACAGAAAATGAAAACGACTTTTTGATAAGAAAGCTTTGGTAATAAGGAAGAGAAGTAATCACCACAAGCTGCAACAATACCTACAGAAGTTGTTAAACATGCTGCTGTAATTGCGATCCCTAATAATAAAGTTCCGTAGCTACCAAATAAATGATTCACGACATTTGTTAAAATAATTCCTCCGTTTGCACCCATTCCAAGTGACACACTAGAAGCTCCAAGATAAGCAAGTGCTAAATACACAAGTAGTAGACCAAGCGCTGCAATAAATCCTGCAAAGATTGTTACTTTTGCAATACTGTTTTTATTTGTAATGCCTTTTTCTTTTAACGCATGAATTACAACATTTCCGAATACCAGTGCTGCAAGTCCATCTAAAGTTAAATATCCATCAATAAATCCTTTGAAGAGAGGAGCACTATACGCTTCTGTTGGTGCACCAAATTCTCCAATTGGTGTAATAAGTGCTTTACCTACGATAATTGCAATAACAGCTAATAATATTGGAGTTAGCACCTTACCAATACGACCCACTAATTTCGAAGGATTTAAAGCTAAATAGAAAGTGACTGCAAAGAAAATAAGTGTAAAGATAACAAGTGGATATGACTGACCAGCTATCTCACTTGGTAAAAACGGTGCAACACTCATCTCATAAGCTACTGTTCCTGTACGCGGCACACTTACGAATACGCCTAAACATAAATAAATTGCAGTGATAAAAACAAGTGCGAATATAGGATGTACACGTCCTGCTAGCTCATTAATATCTCCCTTTAAAGCTATAACAATTACTCCTAATAAAGGTAGTCCAACGCCTGTTACGATAAAACCAAACAGCGCGATCCATACGTCCGTTCCAGCACCTTGCCCTAACGCTGGTGGAAAAATCATATTACCTGCACCAAAAAACAGTGCAAATAACATTAAACTTATTGCAAACATCTCTGAAAACTTTAAAGATGATTTCATTTCTACTAACCTCCTAAAATAATAAATTAACAAAATATTCTGAATTAAAATCCGTCACATATCCTCTTTCAAGCATACTTCCCCGTAAAAGAACGCAAAAAACACCCGTCCCTAACAAAGGGACGAGTGTTGAAATCGTGGTTCCACCCTTATTCTAATAAAATGAATTTATAACGAAATAAGCTCATTTTATAGCTCGTGTAAATTGATAACGGTTTTATCCGCCAAGAATTACAATGCATCATGTATGCAGTTCACTCTTGAAGTTTAGAGGTGGTAAGCTTGTCTTTTCGTATTAGGAAGCTCACAGCCTAAGGCTTCCCTCTCTGAGAATCGTAAAATACAACTCATGTCCTCATCATTACTTTTATAAAATATCTTGTCGAAACTTGTTGTTTTTTATTATATGGGCTATTTTTTAAAAAATCAATAGTTTTATTTTTTCTGACAAAAAAAATATAGGGAGAAAATTTTCCCTCCCTATAACTGCCCTATTAAAATTTCTAACTCTTCAGCTGTAACGCTCCGCCACTTTCCAACTTCAAGCTCATTTAGCTCTATATTCATAATGCGTACTCGCTTTAGCTTTATTACAGTAAACCCGAAAGCTCGACTCATTCTACGAATTTGCCTGTTCATTCCTTGCGTTAAAACAATACGAAATGTTGATTGATCGACTCTTGTCACTTTGCACGGCTTCGTCATTCCATCTTTAATCTTTACACCGCTGGACATCTCATCAATAAACCAGTCCGTAAAAGGTTTATCGACTGTGACAACATATTCCTTCTCGTGCTCATGATCACCATGTAAAATTCGATTCGCAATGCCGCCGTCATTCGTTAATAAGATAAGTCCTTCCGATGCTTTATCTAATCGTCCAACTGGAAAGATTCGCTCTGGATAATTGATATAATCAATAATATTATCTTCAATATGATCAGCTGCTGTACAAGTAATTCCGACTGGTTTATGAAAGGCTATGTACACCTTTTCTTTCTCTTCTTTTACAATAACTTGCCCATCAATCGTTACAACATCACCATCGCTCACAAGTTCACCGTGCGTACATATTTCACCATTAATAGCCACGCGTCCAGCTTTAATGAGGCGATCTGTTTCACGTCTGGAGCATGATTTTGCTTCGCTTATGTATTGGTTGATTTTCATGTTCTATTCCTTTTCACATATATTAAAAGCGTCAATCTATGGCAATATCATTCTGCCACGATTGACGCTTTTTCACTTCGCAAAAACAACTAAATAAATAACCCCAATCACCAAAAATATTCCGCAACAAGCTAACAATACTTTTGCAAGTTTGTCCATAAACATATAATGGTTTCCCCTTTGTTTCGTTGTTTTCTATTTTAATTCGACAACTGTTACGCCTAGGCCTCCCTCGCCCATGTCACCGTAACGGAAGGTTTTTACACCGCGATGCTTCTTCAAGTAATCTTGTACACCTTGGCGAAGTGCTCCTGTCCCCTTACCGTGAATAATTGATACGCGAGGATAGCTTGCAAGCTGGGCATCGTCTAAGTATTTCTCAACGCGCGCCATTGCATTTTCAAATCGTTCACCACGAAGGTCAAGTTCTAATGAAACGTGATAGTCTCTACCTTTTACCGTTGCAACTGCTTTTTTCTCTGTTTGCTTCGGTGTGTTAATGTATTCCATGTTAGATTCTTTTACTTTCATCTTCAGAATACCGATTTGTACGCTCCACTCAGTATCGCTTACTTTTTCAAGTAATTGACCTTTTTGACCGAACGTTAATACTTTTACTTCATCACCTGCACGTAACTGTTGCTTCGGCGCAGTGTTTTTCACGTTTACTTTTTGTTTCTTAACAAGCTCTGGTGCTGCGCCTTCTAGACGGCTCTTCGCTTCAATTAACTCGTGATCTTTCACGTTTGCAAGCTGTGCTTTACGCAATTGACGAAGTTCTTGAATAATGCCTTCTGCTTCTTTCTTTGCGGCTTCGACTTTTTCTTCCCCTTCTTTTTGCGCTTTTAATAATCGTTCATCGCGATCTTCGTTAAATTCAATGATTTGACGTTGTAATTCACGATGAAGTTTTTCAGATTGTTTGCGAAGTGCTTCTGCTTCGTTCCAGTCACGCTCTGCGTTCTTCTGGCTTTCTTCTAACTTCGCAATCATATTTTCAATTTTATTCGTATCTGTACTAATGTGGTTGCGTGCTTGGTCAATAACGCGATCAGATAATCCAAGACGTTTCGAAATTTCAAAGGCATTACTACGGCCTGGTACACCGATTAATAATTTATAAGTTGGACTTAATGTATTTACATCAAACTCAACACTCGCATTAATAACTTGCTCACGGTTATATCCGTATGCTTTTAATTCTGGATAATGCGTCGTTGCAACAACGCGAGCACCGCGATTACATACTTCATCTAAAATCGAAATTGCTAGTGCAGCACCTTCTTGTGGGTCTGTTCCAGCACCTAATTCATCGAATAAAACTAAGCTTTCAAAATCAGCTTTTTCTAAAATATCAACGATGTTCACCATATGTGAGGAGAACGTACTTAAACTTTGTTCAATCGATTGCTCATCACCGATATCAGCAAATATATTTTTAAACACACAAATCTCTGACTCATCCATTACTGGAATGTGAAGACCAGATTGCGCCAT
Organism: Bacillus sp. HMSC036E02; assembly: GCF_001836235.1. Taxonomy (NCBI): domain Bacteria; kingdom Bacillati; phylum Bacillota; class Bacilli; order Caryophanales; family Bacillaceae; genus Bacillus; species Bacillus sp. HMSC036E02. The sequence goes on from NZ_KV827834.1 coordinate 25,216, forward strand.
TAAAACACAAATACCAACTGTTTTCAGCGTAACTGTTTTACCACCTGTATTCGGTCCTGTAATAACAATTGTCGTGAAATCTTTACCTAACATAATGTTATTTGGCACAATAATTTCTGGATCGATTAGCGGATGGCGAGCTTGTCTTAAATCCATATAACGCTCGTTATTTACGATTGGTTTCGTTGCTTTAATTCGCTTTGCATAAAAAGCTTTCGCAAAAATGAAATCAAGATTCGCAACTACTTCTACATTTGATAAAACGATATCGGCTTCTACTGCCACTTCTTCTGTTAACATCAATAAGATGCGTTCGACTTCTTGTTTCTCTTTCACACGAGCTTCTTGCAGTGCGTTATTTAATTCTACAATGACTTGCGGTTCAATAAATAACGTTTGTCCAGAAGCTGATTGATCGTGAACAATACCACCATATACGCCGCGGTATTCTTGTTTTACTGGGATTACGTAACGTTCGTTACGAATCGTTACAATCGAGTCAGACAGCATCTTTTGCGCATTTGAAGAGCGCGTCATATTTTCTAATTTTTCACGAATACGGCTTTCCGCAGTACGAATTTGAGTACGAATACCACGCAGTTTATCACTTGCGCTATCGACTACTTCACCACCGTCACCGATACAATTTGTAATTTTCTTTTCTAAATCATATAAAGATACAATTTGAGCGACGTGAGTTTCTAAAATCGGAAGCTCGACACCGTTATCAGCCATATCTTCAATGAAACGTTTCATATTACGACTACCATACATCGTATTCGCAATATCAAGTAATTCATTTGGACTTAACATACTCCCAATTTTTGCACGCTTCACATTTGAGCGAATATCCGTAATACCACCTAATGGTGCACTACCTTTTAAACGAATAACTTTCGCTGCTTCATCCGTTGTATCTTGCATTTCTACAATTTCTTCAAAATCAGTGCTCGGCACTAAATGCTTCACTTTGTCACGGCCAAGTGAAGAGGCTGTATGTTCAAGTAATTGTTCTTTTACTTTATTGTATTCTAATACACGCAACGTTCTTTCTAACATGTTGCAGGTCCCCCTTGCGTTACTTATTACGTTTAATATAGTCTAATAAACGTTCAATATCCCATGTGTTAATCACGTTATCTTTTTGAATCCAACCTTTACGTGCTGCTGCTACACCTGTTTCCATATCTTCCAACATTTCAAGTGTATGAGCATCTGTATTAATCGCTACTTTTACACCAGCATCTTGTGCTTGTTTTAATAATTTCGCGCTTAAATCTAGACGGTTCGGATTCGCATTTAATTCTAAAACTGTATTTGTCTCTTTTGCGAGTTCAATTAATAAATCTGTATCTACATCATAACCCTCACGGCGCCCGAGAAGACGTCCTGTCGGATGAGCAATCATTGTGACATGTTTATTCTCAAGTGCAGTACGCAGACGCTTCATGATCGTTTCACGGTCTTGTGAGAAGCTAGAGTGAATCGCTCCAATGACATAGTCTAATTCTTCTAATACTTCATCATCAAAATCAAGCGAGGCATCTGGTAAAATGTCCATTTCAATTCCGCGTAAAATTGTAATGTCTGGATACTTTTCATTCATACGTTCAATTTCTTTCGCTTGCTCACGAAGACGCTCTTTCGTTAAACCATTCGCTACTTTTAAGTATTGCGAGTGATCAGTAATCGCCATAAACTTATATCCACGAGCACGGCACGCTTGTACCATTTCTTCAATAGAAAAAGCACCGTCACTCCAAGTTGTATGCATATGTAAATCACCTTGTATATCGGAAAACTGAATTAAGTTCGGATACTCTTTAATTAATTCAATTTCTTTTCCATCTTCACGCACTTCTGGCGGAATAAATGGTAGACCGAAATGAGCAAAGAAGTCTTCTTCAGTCTCAAATGTTTTCACTTCACCTGTTTCTAAGTTCTCTACACCGTACTCACTAATTTTCTCGCCTTTATCTTTTGCGATTTGACGCATTTTTACGTTATGGTCTTTTGATCCTGTGAAATGGTGAAGTGTTGTAATAAACTCTTCTGGTTTTACTAAGCGGAAATCGATTGAAATATCATATTCATATTGAAGACGAACAGAAACTTTCGTATCCCCACTTGCGATTACCTCAATCATATTATCGAATTGTAGTAAATGCTCACGTACCGCTGCTGGTTCTGTCGTTGCAATGATAAAATCTAAATCTTTCACTGTTTCACGAACACGGCGCAAACTACCAGCGCGAGAGAAACGAATTACTTCAGCAATATTCGACAATTTCTCCTCTATTTCCCCGGCAATAGGCAATACCATCGCAATTGGTAAACGCTCTGGACGAGAGCCTACTTGATCGATTGCTTCTAATATTTTCTCTTCTGTCTTCTTACCGAAACCAGCTAAAGCTTGTACTTTATTTTCCTCACAAGCAGCTTTTAACGTCTCCATATCAATAACGCCTAGCTCTTTATATAACTTAGCCACCTTTTTACCACCAAGACCTGGTAGTTTTAATAACGGCAATAAGCTACTCGGTACTTCTTTTTCAAGTTCTTGTAATACTTCAGATGTTCCCGATTCTATATATTCTTGAATAACGGCTGCTGTTCCTTTTCCGATGCCCGGAATCTTTGTGAAATCTTCAATCTCAGAAAGACTACGATCGTCACTTTCTAATGCTGCTGCCGCTTTACGAAATGCAGATATTTTAAATGGATTCGCACCCTTTAGTTCCATAAAAAGCCCGATTGTCTCTAATAATTTGATAACTTGTTTTTTATTTACTTTCATCATTATCCCGCCTTTCTTTCATAGAAAAAAACTTCTCTTTCCGAAAAAAGAGAAGTTATACTCTGCTACCTGTCTGCCATAGTTCCTTCACCTTTTCAGATAGAATCGGTGTATCGTCTACAATTATTTTGCTAATTGATGATTTTTGTAATGGTGTTTGTACTTGTTCAATCGGAAGAATGTTTCCAATGATAATTAAGACAAACAAAACAATATATACTTCTAAAAATCCGAGGATTGCCCCCGCAAACGCATTTACTTGCTTTAAAACCGGTATTTCTGCAAACATATTTAACAAATTACCAAGTAATGAAAGTGCTATTTTTGTAATAATAAACAATATGATAAACGCAAGCGCTTGATAAAATACTGTCTCAATATTATTTGCATCAATCCATTCTGGAACAGATACGTTTTTATCAAATGGATACGGAATAAATTTCGCAAGTGCTGGCGCTAAATCTTTACAGTACCAGTATGCAACAAGGTATGCGATAATAAAGCTTGTTAACTTTACAAGTTGCAGAATAAACCCTCTGCGTAAGCCGAGGAAAAATCCCATAACAAGCAGTAAAATGATAATAATATCAATCATGTTATTCCATTCCTTTTTTTGTCATACTTTCTTTCAATTTCTCATGTTCTTCTTTTAATTTTATGTAATCGTGTATGACGTTTACCGCCGTCAATACCGCTAGTCTACTCGTGTCAAGCGAAGGATTCTTGGCATTGAGTTCGCGCATTTTATCATCCACAATCGCTGCTACCATGCGGATATGACTTGTACTTTCATCGCCAACAACTGAATATTGCTGACCATAGATTTCTACATTAATTCGACTTTTCTTTCCCTTTTGTTGTGACAACTCACCGGCCTCCAATCACGTACAGAATCCTAAAGTTTATCATACCATGAACCTTCATAATATGGAAACAGAAAGAACAATCCGATATGATAAAAATAACAATATAAAAAAAGGGGCGACCATTATGTCAAATTCTATCGTAATTCAAACAAATTCTACAGTAATTGAAGACATGAAACAACAATATAAACATTCGCTTAGCCCGAAAATTCCGCAAGGCGGTATCTTTATGGCTAAGGTGCCATCTTGCACGATTACAGCGTATAAATCTGGAAAAGTAATGTTCCAAGGAGGCCGCGCTGAAGCAGAAGCTTCTCGTTGGCAAACTGTCTCTCACGCGCCGAAAACAGCTGTAAAAAAATCTGTCGATTCCCATCGTTATGCGCCGCCTACTTCCATCAGTACAATGTCTATTGTAGGGTCTGATGAAGTTGGTACTGGTGATTTCTTTGGACCGATGACAGTCGTTGCTGTATATGTGGATGCGAAGCAAATTCCACTACTAAAAGAACTTGGTGTAAAAGACTCTAAAAACTTAAATGACGATCAAATTACTGCCATTGCGAAACAACTTCTACACGTTGTTCCTTACAGCTCTCTTGTCCTTCATAATGAAAAATATAACGAGCTATTTGATAAAGGCAACAACCAAGGTAAGTTAAAAGCCTTGCTACATAATAAAGCTATTACAAACTTATTAGCGAAAATGGCACCTACAAAACCTGAAGGCGTCTTAATCGACCAATTCACACAACCTGATACATACTACAAATATTTAGCAAAACAAAAACAGGTACAGCGTGAAAATGTTTATTTCGCTACAAAAGGTGAAAGCGTCCATTTAGCAGTAGCCGCTGCTTCTATTTTAGCTCGCTACTCATTCGTAAAACAGTTTGACGAACTAATTAAAAAAGCTGGTATGCCACTTCCGAAAGGTGCTGGTAAACAAGTTGATATCGCTGCTGCTAAATTAATTCAAAAGCTTGGTAAAGAACGATTACCCGAGTTTGTGAAACTGCATTTTGCTAATACGGAGAAGGCGCTTCGCTTATTAAAATAGTATCGACAAAAACAGGAGCCTACAAACTCCTGTTTTTGTTTCATCCTACTATTGTCCTTATAGTTTTGTTATAATTATAATATACAGATTATTCTAACATAGGAGGAGATCTACATTGCTACTTCTACAAATGATTCTAAATATTTTACTAGGTGATCCACATGAAAGACAGTTCGAAATTAGAGAAAACATTCAGCTACTAAGTGAACAGCCAGCTTTCAACGATTTAATAGAGCGCTACGGTCGATCTTTCTTATTAAACTTTCGGATTCGAAGATTTATCGGGAAACACGATGCACGCTTGTTAATACATAATCCAGCAAAACTACAACACTTCTGTGAAGAACTTGAATGTATGATTAGAAAAAGGAGGTTTTTCATATGAACGCTGTAAAAGTTAAAAAGCTACTATATGCTTTCGTACACCTCGTAGGCCCACTTTCTTACCTCACTATTTCTATCATTTGGGGAGCTTTTTTCACTACTAAATCCACATTCGAAAATATATCTGATAATCTTGGCGTGATGGCCATCTATTACGTGTTCATAAGTTTACTGTGGTTTTTCTATTTAGATCGATTAGACAAAGACATAAATAAGATTACAAAAGAAATTAACGATAATAAGATGTAACACATAACAAAGGAGAGCCCTTAAGACTCTCCTTTGTTATGTTAGCTTCGTTTCTGCTTCTTATTTGATGAAGATACTTTATGAGAACCTGTTTCATGTGTCGTCGTTCCTTGTCCTTCAACTTCTGGAGAACCTAGGCCCGATCTTGAATGATCTTTTTTCACTTTTTTACTCATTTATATTCACCCCTTCGCGTTACTTTTTGCTACGAGGGAATAAACTATACAATATGTAAAATAAAAAGCGAGAGGAAATCCTCTCGCTTTTTTTCATATTTTAGAATTCAGAAGAACCTGGAGTTCTTGGGAATGGAATTACGTCACGGATGTTAGCCATACCAGTGATGTACATTAGGAAGCGCTCGAAACCTAGACCGAATCCAGCGTGTTTTGTACCGCCGTATTTTCTAAGTTCTAAGTACCACCAGTAGTCCTCTTCGTTCATACCTAATTCTTTAATTCTGTCTACTAAAACGTCCATTCTTTCTTCACGTTGGCTTCCGCCGATTAATTCGCCGATGCCAGGAACTAGAAGGTCAGTAGCAGCTACTGTTTTACCGTCTTCATTTAAACGCATGTAGAATGCTTTAATGTCTTTCGGATAGTCAGTTACGAATACAGGGCGTTTGAAGATTTCTTCTGATAAGTATCTTTCGTGCTCTGTTTGTAAGTCAATTCCCCATTCTACTGGGTATTTGAAGTCAGCACCTGATTCTTGAAGCACTTTAATTGCTTCTGTATATGTGATGCGACCGAAGTCAGAGTTGATTACGTTGTTCATGCGCTCTAGAACTGTTTTATCAACGAAGCTGTTGAAGAATTCCATTTCTTCTGGTGCATGCTCTAATACGTATTTCATTGCATATTTCAGCATATCTTCTGTAAGGTTCATTACGTCACCTAGTTCAGCGAATGCAATCTCAGGCTCAACCATCCAGAACTCAGCAGCGTGACGAGTTGTGTTTGAGTTTTCTGCACGGAATGTAGGTCCGAATGTGTATACATCACGGAATGCTAATGCATAAGCTTCAGCGTTCAGCTGTCCACTTACTGTTAAGTTTGTTTCTTTACCGAAGAAGTCTTTTGACTCATCAACTTTTCCGTCTTCACCTTTTGGTAGGTTATTTAAATCTTGCGTTGTTACGCGGAACATTTCGCCAGCACCTTCTGTATCACTACCAGTGATGATTGGTGTGTGGACATGTACGAATCCACGCTCTTGGAAGAATTGGTGAATCGCAAATGCTGCGATAGAACGTACGCGGAACGTTGCAGAGAATGCATTTGTTCTTGGACGTAAGTGAGCGATTGTACGTAAGTATTCAAACGTATGACGCTTCTTTTGAAGTGGGTAATCAGAATCTGATAAGCCCTCGATATCAATTTTTTCTGCTTTAATTTCAAATGGTTGCTTCGCTCCCGGCGTTGCAATTACTTTACCTTCTACTTTAACTGAAGAGCTAAGTGGAAGTTTTGCAATTTCTTTGAAGTTCTCTAATTCTGTATCGAAAACGATTTGAACGCTTTTAAAGAAGCTACCGTCGTTTAATTCGATGAAACCAAATGCTTTTGAATCACGTAAGTTACGAATCCACCCTGATACTTGTACTGTTTGATCTGCATACTTTTCTGTATCTCTATACAGACTTTTTACTAATGTGTTTTCCATAGTGAAATTCTCCTTTGCTCATATATTTAAATACAAAAAAACCTTTCATCCATAAAGGGACGAAAGGTTAAACTTCGCGGTACCACCCAATTTGTCATAAAGACCAACTTTAACTCGTATGTAATACATACTTCCCGGTTTGTAACAGGCCGGATTCCCGTCTAAGTCTACTCTTGAATACAAAATTCAATTTCGGTTAGCAACTCCAAGGTGTTCTTCACATATACCGCCTCATCAGGCTCTCACCGTCCCTGACTCGCTTTGGATTATAGTATATACTACTTTTCCTTATCATCGTCTTTCATTTTGTTAAACTAAAATTAATGTACTACATTCGAGAAAAAGATGCAAGGTGTCGGAAAATATATGAGCGATTTTTGTAATATATCGACTTACCGACAGTGTCCGACAACCAATCCAATAAAAAAATTGCCGGAATGAATCCGGCAATTTTCTAATTACTTACGTAACTCCGCACCGAATTTCGCTTCTACCGTTGTTAGTACACGGTTATGTGCTTCTGTTACTTCTTCGTCTGTTAATGTACGTTCTGCATCGAAGTAAGTCATAGAGAATGCAAGTGATTTCTTGCCTTCTTCCATTTTTTCACCTTCGTATAAGTCGAATAGTGTTACGTCTTTCAGAAGTTCTCCGCCAGCTTCAGCAATGACTTGCTTCATTTCACCAGCTTTTGTTTCTTTTGTTACTACAACAGCCATGTCACGTGTCATAGATGGGAAACGTGGAATTGCTGAGTAGTAAGTTTCCTCAGCGTCTGCACCGAATACTTTTACAAGAGATAATTCAAATACGAATGTATTTTTCACATCTAATTGTTTTTCTGCTTCTGGGTGCAATTGACCGATGAAACCAATTACTTCGCCATCTAATACGATGTCAGCTGTACGGCCTGGGTGCATACCTTCACGTTTTGCTGGTGCATATGTGATTTGATTTGAAACGCCAAGCACGTCGAATAGTCCTTCTAGTACACCTTTCACAACGAAGAAGTCTACTACTTTCTTCTCACCTTGCCATGCATGGTGAAGAGCAAGACCTGTCATAACACCTGCAAGATGTTGTTCTTCTTTCGGAAGTTCTCCTTCTTCTGTCGGTAAGAAGATAGAACCTACTTCGTATAAAGCAACGCTGTCGTTTTTACGAGCGACATTGTATGAAACTGCTTCTAGTAATTGCGGTACTAAGCTTAAACGAAGTTGGCTACGTTCTTCACTCATTGGAAGTGCAAGACCTACAGGCGCCTTTTCGTTTGGCTCAACCATATATTGTTTCGCTTTGTCAGCGCTTGTTAATGAATACGTAATTGCTTCATATAAACCAGCACCCTCTAAGAAGCGGCGTACTTTACGACGTTTCGTTTGTGCTGATGTTAATTTACCACGAGTCATCGTTCCAGAAGGTAATGTAACTGGAATGTGGTCATAACCGTATAGACGGCCCACTTCTTCTACTAAGTCTTCTGAAATTGTAATATCAGGACGACGTGCTGGTACATTTACATGGAATGTTCCTTCTACTTCTGTAAATGGGAATTTCAAGTTTGTGAACATTGTACCCATTTCACTCGCAGAAATATTTGTACCTAATACACGGTTTACTTTTTCAGCAGTAACAGATACTGTACGCTCTTGTACTTGTAAGTTGTCAGCTTCTACTACACCTTCAAGTGCTTCACCGCCAGCATATTTCGCCATTAAAGCAGCTGCGTGTTGAATTGCTTCAAATGTACGTGTTGGATCGATTCCTTTTTCGAAACGTGCACTTGATTCACTACGAAGACCTAAGTCTTTTGATGTACGACGTACTGTTTGACCTGCAAAGTATGCAGACTCAATTAGAACGTTTACTGTCTCATTTGTAACTTCAGAATCCGCCCCGCCCATTACACCAGCAACAGCTAAAGCTTTCGTGCCGTTTGTAATTACAAGATGGTGGCTTTGTAATGTACGCTCTTGATCATCTAACGTTTCAATTTTTTCGCCTTCTTTTGCAAGACGAACAACGATTTCTTTTGAACCTAATTTATCGTAATCGAATGCATGTAACGGTTGACCGTATTCCATTAAAATGTAGTTTGTAATATCAACTACGTTGCTAATTGGACGAATGCCAGCTGCCATAAGACGAGTTTGCATCCACATTGGTGACGGACCAATCTTTACGTTTTTAACCATTTTTGCAATGTATAATGGGTTTTCTTCTTTCGCTTCTACGCTTACAGAAATATAATCAGAAGTTTTTTCTGCTGTTTCTTGTAAGTCGATAGCTGGAAGTTTTACTTCACGGCCATAAATAGCAGCTACTTCGTAAGCAACACCTAACATGTTTAGGCAATCTGCACGGTTTGGTGTTAAGCCAAGCTCAAGTACTTCATCGTGTAAGTTTAAAATTTCAAGTGCATCTGCACCAACTTCAGCGTCACTTGGGAAGATGAAGATACCATCTGCGTATTCTTTTGAAACTAACTTTCCATCAATACCAAGCTCTTGAAGAGCACAAACCATACCGTGAGAAGCTTCACCGCGTAGTTTTGCTTTTTTGATTTTGAAGTTACCAGGAAGTACAGCTCCAACTTTTGCAACTGGTACTTTTAAACCTTTTGCAATGTTAGCAGCTCCACAAATAATTTGAACTGGCTCTTCTTCACCGATATCGATTAAGCATTTGCTTAATTTATCAGCTTCTGGGTGTTTTTCACATTCTAATACGTGACCAACTACAACACCTTTTACACCTTTATTTAATACTTCAACGCCTTCTACTTCAATACCACTTTTCGTGATTTTGTCTGCTAGTTCTTGTGCTGTTACATCTTTAATATCTACATACTCTTGTAACCAACGATATGATACGAACATATTTATCCTCTCCTTCCCTTACGCTCGTTTGAATTGTTGTAAGAAACGTACATCATTTGTATAGAAATGACGAATGTCATCTACTCCGTATTTCAACATTGCGATACGCTCTGCGCCCATACCGAATGCGAAACCTTGATATTCTTTTGAATCATAACCAGCCATTTCAAGTACGTTCGGGTGAACCATACCTGCGCCTAGAATTTCAATCCAGCCAGTTCCTTTACAAGTGCCGCAACCTTTGCCATGACACATCATACAAGAAATATCCATCTCTACAGATGGCTCTGTGAATGGGAAGAAACTTGGACGAAGACGGATTTCACGATCTTCACCGAACATCTTTTTCACGAATACTTGCAGTGTACCTTTTAAGTCACTCATACGAATGTTTTTATCAATTACAAGACCTTCAATTTGCATGAACTGATGTGAATGCGTCGCATCGTCGTCATCACGGCGATACACTTTACCAGGACAAATAATTTTGATTGGGCCTTTTTCTTTATTATTTTCCATCGTACGTGCTTGCACAGAAGATGTATGTGTACGTAGTAACGTTTCTTCTGTAATGTAGAATGTATCTTGCATATCACGCGCTGGGTGATCTTTCGGTAAGTTTAGTGCTTCGAAGTTGTAGTAGTCTTTTTCTACTTCTGTTCCTTCAGCTACTTCATAACCCATACCGATGAATACATCTTCAATTTGCTCAACAACAGCTGTTAACGGATGGTGACAACCTGTTTCAACAGGACGACCTGGCAGTGTAACATCGATTGTTTCAGTAGCTAATTTCGCTTCGATTACTGCTTTTTCTAAGTTACTAATTTTGTCATCTAAACGCGTTTGAATCGCTTCACGCACTTCATTTACTAATGCTCCCATACGTGGACGCTCTTCTGCTGACAATTTTCCCATGCCGCGTAATACTTCTGTAATTGGGCCTTTTTTTCCTAAATACGCTACGCGTACGTCGTTTAAGCCCTTTAGCTCTTTCGCTTCTTCAATAAGCTCTAACGCTTTTTGCTTTAGCTCTTTTAAACGTGCTTCCATTTTGGAACCCTCCTAATTTTAAAAATAAAAAAACCTCGCTCCCAAAAAGGGACGAGGTAAATTCGCGGTACCACCCTAAATTGACAGAACAAGTCTGCCCACTCATTAGTTATAACGATCAATTCTGACCGGAACGCCTTTACATATACATGGTCCTGGCGTCAACTCCAGAGGTGAATTCACTTCCGTCTACCATAAGAATGCTTTCAGTCTACGGCACTCTCTCCCTATATGGCGATTTTGTAAGTTACTCTTCTCTATCAACGTTTTTCGTTATTTAACTTTTAATATAATGTACTTCAACTTATTATAAGAAGTTTTTTATTTGTTCGCAACCGGGCTTTGCAAATAATACGTTAAAATCCCTGCTGCAACCGCAACATTTAATGATTCTGCCCCGCCGTAAATCGGAATATACAAGTTTTGATCCGTTTTTGCAAGAATTTCTTGGCGTACGCCATTTCCTTCATTTCCTACAATTAATGCAAAACTGCCAGCCGGCGTTACTTCACCATACGGAACTCCATTTTCAAGAGCTGTTCCATATACAGGAACGTTGTTTTCTTTTAACTTGTCTACCCATTCTTCTAAGTTCCCTTTTACAATTGGTAAGTGGAAAATAGAGCCTTGTGTAGAGCGGAGTACTTTACTATTGTAAACATCAACACAACCTTCTCCAAGCACAACGGCGTGAATACCAGCTGCATCAGCTGTACGAATAATTGTTCCTAAATTACCTGGGTCTTGCAGGCCATCTAATAAAAGGAATTTCCCATCAGTAAGAGCTACTTCTTTCTCATGCTTCTCACAAACAGCAAATACACCTTGTGTCGTTTCTGTTTCACGAAGTATTTTGACAATCGCCTCAGGTACGATATACATTTCCACATCATTAACTGTCCAATCTTTCGGAAGGTCTGTCTGATCTGAAACGATAAGTTCTGTTACAATTCCTGCCTTCAAAGCTTCCTCGACTAAGTGGAATCCTTCTACAAAAAATAAACCTTTTTTATCGCGTTCTTTTTTCGTTTGCAACTTTTTCCACTGCTTTACACGCGGATTTTGTACTGAATCAATGTTTTTCATAATATGTATTTCCCTCTCTTCTTGTCTTATCATTATAGCCTATTTTTCATACATATTTACATAAAAAAGAACAAAAACTAACGTCAGTTTCAATTCTGAAGAAGAGGTGAAAGCAATGAGTTTTAATTTACGCGGTGCCGTATTAGCGAATGTATCTGGAAATTCACAAGATCAATTACAAGAAACAATCGTCGATGCAATTCAAAGCGGTGAAGAAAAAATGCTTCCAGGTCTTGGCGTTTTATTTGAAGTCATTTGGAAAAACGCTGATGAAAATGAAAAGCACGAAATGTTAGAAACACTAGAGCAAGGATTAAAAAAATAAGCAATTTGAAAATCACCTTTGCATAAGCTAAGGTGATTTTTTTGCAGAAAAATTTTTTCTTCTCCTAAACATTTCTACTTTACTAACGAACTATGATGGAGTACAATGTTCAAAATACATTTAAACCGATCGATTTTTCTTCATATACACCATAAGATAAAAGGAGTGAATGTTTTATGCACCGTATTACGCTTGAACAAATTTTTAAACACCACATTACACAAAAATACGTAAACCGTTCTGGAATGGTCCACGCGATCGCTGTCGCTTACCATGCGTTTCACCTAGCCAAAAAGCATCACGCCTCAGTCGATGCTGCCACAAAAGCTGGCTTCCTTCATGATATCGGACATCATACGTGGTACACAGGCGGCGAATGGGATTATGACTTATATAAAAAGAATGATATCCATGCAATTAAAGGTGCTGAAAGAGCACATAAATTACTTATTAGATTAGGAGAACATCCAAAACTAGCAAAAGAAATTTCTATTGCAATTCTTCTTCATACAGATTCTTTCTTAGTGGAACAAGAAATTGAAAGAACATCGCTTCAAAATATTATTAAATGGGCAGATGAAGCAGATGAAGAACCGGGCGGAGCGCATCATTATCGAACAATTTCTTATGAAAAAGCACTTAAAGCAATTCAGCAATTAGATCGATTGGTAGAGCGTGAATTGCAAATAGAGCAAGCAAAATTGAATAACAAGACAGAACATAGTTATCAATGAGAAAGAGGCATCACTACAGGGTGATACCTCTTTTATTATTTTATGGAAAATACACCTTTATATGTAATATTTAAATATTACGCCTGAAAACAAAATACCTTATAATTAAATATACAAATATAAAGAGGTGATTCTACATATGCAACCCGCTACACAACTTTCTAATGAACAGAAATACTCTATGTCATGGGGACAATTTATTAGCTCCGTTGTATTCGCTTTTTTCGGAACCGGACTTATTACTGTGTTCTTCGCAATGCCCTTAACAATTTATACAGCCGGTCTTACAGATAAAAAACAAATTGCCCTGTATGAATCTATCGTAAATACTGCAAGTATTGTATTACAGCTAGCCGTGTTGTTATTCTTCATTTTTAAATTCGAACCCGCAAAAAAATTACTACTACAATCATTTAACTTTAAAGCACTGAGAGAATGGCGTACATACGTATACTTACTTCTTTTCTTCGCTATAAACATTTTACTCAATTACATCTTGTTAAATTATGTGTTCCAAGACGCAACAAAGCAGCAATCTTCCGCACTAAACTTAGATGTCTTTAAGCAGTATCAAATATTATTACTTCTCGGCTTTGCAATACTCACACCAATTTTTGAAGAGCTTATTTTCCGTGGCTTTATACTTCGCTTTTTCTCAGAACGCTTCCCATTTTGGATTGCAGCGATTATAACAAGCTTCTTCTTCGGTATCGCTCATACATACTCACTTGGCGTAATGGTCATTACTTTCTTCATGGGATTATTAATGGCTATTTTATGTAAAAAAACAAAATCCATTATTCCAGCTATGTTATTTCATATTATGAATAATTTGTTGGCATTCTTGAATTAGAAAGAGGTATCCTCACGATACCTCTTTTATTAATTCGTATGATCACTTCTCATCTCTATCAATTTATACATATTTATTAATAATATCCAAAATAAACCTCATGTAGTAAAATATAACTTAATTCATATAAGGGAGTTTACATATGTTCAGTGTTATTTGGATGCTTTTCACGCCACTTCTCTTACTATGCGGGATTGCTGGTGGTATTTTTTTAATAGTAACAGGAATTAAATATCGGAAATTACTAGTTGGTTTAATGGGGCTACTTAGCCTATCCTTTGTCACACTACCTTTTGTTTTTTTAAGTATAGGAATTAATATGGATACAATCTTCCCCATTCCAACTGCTCTTTACTGGACCCTATTTTCTTTAACTGGATTATTAGCAGGGATAAGTGGATTCCAAGCAAAAATTAAAAGTATACGTAATATGGGATTCATTATTTTTATCGCTGGTATATTAGGAGTTATCTTCTGGGTACTCATGTCTGTAGGTGATTGATTCTATATATAACTTTTTTCGAAACCCACAAATCGGAGGTAATACAGAAGTGTTCGGAATATTAATTTGGATGATTTTAGCTTTTACTTTAATGTTATGCGAATTCATCGTCGGTATTTTTTTAATTATTTCTGGTATGAAATGTCGTAAATCATTTACTATTATAGCTGGTTTCATTAGCATATCTCTTATCGTTGTTCCTATCATTTGTATAGGTTATGGAATAGACTTAGAGGGGATGATTCCAATTTCAGGAACTTTATATTGGGGTCTCTTCTCTTTAGCTGGACTATTAGCTATTATAAGCGGCAGACAAATATCAAGTATTCGTGCTATGGGAACAATTTTGTTTATAACAGGGCTGTGCTCCGTAGCTGGTTACCAGCTTTTATATTTAACTGCATAAAGAACACAAAAAAGCAGGGAATTTAATTCCCTGCTTTTCTATTTGGTTTATTGCCTGATGGTAAGAAGAACGATAACACCCAAGCGATACCTGCTAGTATCGTTGCGATTAAGAAGGCATCGTTAATACCGTTAATTGCAGATAGCTTTGAAATTTGTCCATATAATAGTTGTGTGCTCATCGCGTCTCCTGCTTGAGCTGATCCAGCTAAGGCCGCTAAACTTTGCCCCATGCCGTGTATTTTATCAACTAAAATTGGGTTTGATGTTGTTAACATGTTGCCGTAATCTGCTACGTGAGCAGTCGTTTGTTGCGTCATAAGTGTAATTAAAATCGCTGTTCCGATTGAACCCGCTACTTGTCTTGACGTATTTTGCGTTGCTGTACCGTGAGAAATTAATTTCATCGGCAGCGCGTTCATACCAGCCGTCATAATTGGCATCATAATGAATGACATACCAATTGAACGTATAATATAATCCGTCATAATAACGCTATACGGTGTATCCATCGATAATTTTGTAAATTCATATGTCGCATACGTCGTAATTGCCAATCCAATTATCGCTAATGGACGAATGCCATATTTATCGAATAATTTACCCGCTACTGGTCCCATGATCCCCATAATTAATGATCCTGGAAGAAGTAGTAAACCAGATTCAATTGGCGTAAAGCCACGAATGTTTTGCAGATATACTGGAAGCAATAACATACCTCCGAATAATGCCATCGTAACGATTGCGTTAATTACTAAAGTGAAAGTAAATACTGGATATTTAAATACTTGTAAATCAAGCATTTTATTGTCCGTTGTTAACTCTCTCCAAATAAATAACGCTAAACCAATTACACCAATGATAAGTGAAATAACAACTTCTGCACTAGTCCAACTATTATTTCCAGCTTCACTAAATCCGTACAATAAGCTTCCTAGTCCAATACTTGAACTAACCACACCGAATATATCTAATTTCGTTTTAGACACTGGCTGAGCTAGTGTAAAGAATTTTAAAGATAGGAACGTAATAATTAAACCGATAATAAACATCGCATAGAACATTAAGTTCCAGCTGTAATTTTCAATTACCCAACCTGTTACAGTTGGCCCGATAGCTGGAGCTAAAATCATCGCTACACCTAGTAATCCCATCGCTGCTCCGCGCTTATGAGGCGGGAATAATGTCATGAAGATATTCATACCAACCGGCATTAAAATACCCGCACCAACCGCTTGAATAACACGGCCCGTCATCATCATCGTAAAGTTTCCGGAAGTAGCACAAATGATAGATCCTACCGTGAAGAATAACATTGCTGCTACGAATAATTTACGATACGTAAATCGTGAAACTAAAAATGCACTAATCGGTACTAAAATACCATTTACAAGCATGAAGCCTGTAATTAACCATTGTGCTGTTGAAGTTGATACGTTAAATTCATTCATTAACGGAGGTAATGCAACGTTAATAATTGTTTGGTTTAAAATAGAAACGAACATGCCGAGAATTAATACAGCTACAACTGCTTTTACGTTCACATTCTCTACAGGCGTAGACATTTGTTTTTTCGGCACTTCTTTTTCTTGTTTTACTTCTTCTTGCTTTCCTGTTTCTAACTCAACTACATTAGAAATTTCCGATTCTTGCTTTCGTTCAATTTCTTTCTCTTCTGTTTCAACTTTACTTATTTCTATTTTACTTACGGCTGGGACTTGTTCTTCTCCCATTTTCGTTTTTTTCTTTCGCAAAAGACGATTTACAAGGAAGAAGACGATTATACAAAATAGTGCATATCCTGCAATTACAATTGAGGACATCTCATCTCCCCCTTACTTATGAATACGAACTGTCACATTCATGCCAGGAACAATATTTACTGATTTGCTATGATCTAAAGAAATTTTAACTGGTACTACTTGTGTTACTTTCGTATAGTTCGCTGTTGCGTTGCTTGATGGCAACATAGAGAATGTATTCGCTGTTGTTAAGCCAACTTGTTCTACTTTTCCTGTTAACGTTGTATCTGGGTATGCATCTACATACACATCTACATCTTGACCTTTTTGAACATCATCAACATCTGTTTCTTCAATGTTTGCTGTTACCCATAAATTGTTCATATCGAATGCGTAAGCAATCGGGCTACCAGCTCCAACGAAAGCATTTGTTGTTGCGTTTGATTGTACAACCGTTGCATTTTGTGGAATTGTTACATCTACTGTTTGTTCTCCATTAGCTGCCGCTACAGTAACAGTACCTAGTTTATCGTTCTCATTATAATTTTTTCCTACTTCAGCTTTCCAGTCAGTTAGTTTACCTGCTACTGGTGAAGCAACCGGAATTACCTTCCCATCAATCTTTGCATTGTCTGTTTTTAAGTAATTTTCCGTTTGGTTGTAATAGTAATAACCGCCAATACCGCCGCCAACTAGTACAATTAATGTGATAATGTTGATAATTACCATTCTTCGAAACTGATTCATTGCATTCCTCTCCTTATATCGCATATAATTTTTTTCTAAACTATTTATGTCCTTATTGTTTAGATTGTTTAATTGTTAATTATATTAACCTTTTAACAAAAAAATCACACCATCTGCAGCGTAAATCGAAATTTATCTACCTGCGAGCGGTGCTGATTTCTGAAGGACTATCGTTTATAATTATAAATAATTATTTTGAATCTACAACCGACAATTTACGTATGAAATGTCGCTTAAACAACAATATAATACCAATATGTTGTTTAAGTGTAGAAAATTAAACGAGGAGAAGAAAAATGTCTATTAAAAATACAAATGATCCACGTGTAAAGCGAACGAGACAACTCATTCAGGATGCTTTTGTCGCTTTAGTAGGCGAAAAAGGCTTTGAAAATGTAACTGTGCAACATATCGCAGAACGCGCTCCTGTAAATCGCGCTACATTTTATAGCCATTACCATGATAAATATGACCTATTAGACAAAAGTATTGAAGAAATGTTAGAGAAGCTAGCAGAAGTAATTAAACCGAAAAATAGAAATAAAGAAGATTTTCAACTTACATTTGATTCACCTCACCCTACATTTTTGGCTTTATTCGAACATATCGCAGAAAATGTAAACTTTTATAACGTTATGCTTGGGGATAAAGCTGCCGGAAACTACTCTTATAAAATGATGAAAACAATACAAGTGCATTTAACATTAAGCTTGTCTATTTCACAACCAGATGATGAAGATCTTATGGTTCCTCGTGATATTTTGATTAGTTATGTTACAGGGGCTCACATCGGAATGATTATGTCATGGTTAAAAAGAGGAATGATATATACTCCGCATTTTATGGCGATGCAATTAACTCGTTTAATTATTTTAGGCGCTCATACTGCAGCAGGATTAGAACGGCCTTTTTAAAACATAAAAAAGCGAAGGAGAATCTCCTTCGCTTTTTCTATTAATTAAATGTAATGTTATGTACAGCCTCTTTATCAAGACGTTTAATAACTTCTACAATTAACTTCACTGCATTTTCATAATCATCACGGTGTAACATTGCCGCATGAGAATGGATATAGCGCGTTGCAATTGTAATTGCCATAGAAGGAATACCATTTACAGCAATGTGAATCGCACCCGCATCCGTTCCTCCGCCCGCTACTGAATCATATTGATACGGGATTTGTAATTCATCAGCAACATCAACTACGAAATCACGTAAACCTGTATGTCCAATAACAGAAGCATCATATAAAATAATTTGTGGTCCATCGCCCATTTTACTTTGCGCTTCTTTTGACGTTACACCCGGTGTATCTCCAGCGATACCAACATCTACTGCGAACGCGATATCTGGTTTAATATAATTCGCAGATGTTTTTGCCCCACGAAGACCAACTTCTTCTTGTACAGTTCCAACGCCGTATACAACGTTTGGATGCTTTTCACCTTTTAATTGTTTTAATACGTCAATTGCAATTGCACAACCAATTCGGTTATCCCATGCTTTTGCAAGTAACATTTTTTCATTCTTCATCACTTGGAATTCAAAGTAAGGTACAACTTGATCTCCTGGTCGTACGCCCCACTCCATTGCTTCTTCTTGGCTAGAAGCACCGATATCGATGAACATGTCTTTAATTTCAACTGGCTTTTTACGAGCTTCTGGAGGTAAAATGTGCGGTGGTTTTGAACCAATTACACCTGTTACATCTCCTTTACGCGTTACAATCGTCACGCGTTGCGCAAGCATAACTTGTGACCACCAGCCACCAACCGTTTGGAAGCGAAGGAAACCTTTGTCATCGATTTGTGTAATCATAAATCCAACTTCATCCAAATGACCTGCAACCATAATTTTTGGGCCGTTTTCTTCCCCTACTTTTTTTGCAACTAAACTCCCTAAATTATCAGTAGAAAGTTCGTCCGCAAACGGCTCGATATATTTCTTCATTACTTCACGTGGTTCACGTTCGTTACCAGCAATACCACGTGCGTCCGTTAATTCTTTTAGCATTGTCAATGTCGCGTCTAATTTTGTCATTGCCAACACCCTCCTTTTTCTTCAGTCAATTCATTATACAATAATTAAATTGAAATATTCAAAAATTAAATTAGTATCCTTGTGTTTGACGCTGATGATTTACTTCATTTTTATCTAAATATGCTTTTTCAATCTCTTCTTGCTCAAATTCAAGTGCTTGTCCAAGTCGAAGATAGCTCGTAAATAATTCAATATAGTTTGTAATAGATGGTTGATCTGTAAAACGAATTACTTTCGCATATGTGTCTAAGAAAATTTCCACTTGTGTTTTATTCGTTTGTGCACATTTATAGAATAGAAAGTTTTTATCAATACCTAAATCAATTCCGATTGATAAAATAAAATGCAAACCATCTACGTATTCTTCTAATATTACTTCACGTTCCGATGCTGGTTTGTTGCTCCAATATTTAAAACAACGTGTTTCATTTGCAAGTTCTCCAATTTCTACAAGAAGAGCTAACATTTTTTCTTTTAACAATTTTTTCGGTTGTAAGTCATGTTCTTTTGCAATACGGTCATCTAATTCTTTTTGTAATTTAAATAGTTGTAGTAAGTCCATTCTATTGTCCTCCTCCAACATCGCATTTTACGCAACAATGTTGTTTCATCTCAAAGTTCATTATTATGTTTCAGTTCTTATGAATAAGTCAGCTATCTAACTCTTTATAAAATAGCTTGTCCTTAATTTACAAATACGTTTCAGTCATCGCTCTTAAATTGTTCATCTGATGAAAGTTCCATATCATCTTTCCATTATAGCAGTGTCGTTTCGGCTAGGAAAGATACTCTTCTTTCCAAACGAGCAGAATTGAAAAAAGCCAGGAGTATTCTCCTGACTTCATATGTATATTCTTCTATACTGCTATAACTTTTATATTGATTTTGTCATATTGATAACGACATAGTCGTTAATCTTTAGAATTTCTTTCACTTCTAACTTCTATTTGAATACAAATAAAAAAACCTTAGAAGAAAATTCTTCTAAGGTTTCAACTAATTAATTAGTTAATGTTGTTTTTTGCAACTGTTGCTAATTCAGCGAAAGCTTTTTCGTCATGAACAGCTAAGTCAGCAAGCATCTTGCGGTTAACTTCGATGCCAGCATTTTTAAGACCGTGCATTAAGCGGCTGTAAGAAAGACCATTCATACGAGCTGCTGCGTTGATACGTGTAATCCATAATTTACGGAAGTCACGTTTCTTTTGACGGCGGTCACGGAATGCATACATTAGAGATTTCATAACCTGTTGGTTAGCAACCTTGAATAATGTATTTTTTGAACCGTAGTAACCTTTTGCTAATTTAATTACTTTTTTACGACGTTGACGAGTAACTGTACCACCTTTTACTCTTGGCATAATATTACCTCCTAATTGTTCTATATATCAGCCGAACTTATTTTAAGTTGTCAAGCATTTGACGAATGCGTTTGAAGTCACCAGCGCTTACTACACCAGCTTTACGTAGTTTACGTTTAGCTTTTGTAGATTTGTTAGCGAATAAATGGCTTGTGTAAGCGTGAGAACGTTTCAGTTTACCTGATCCAGTCTTTTTGAAACGCTTTGCAGCGCCGCGATGAGTTTTTTGTTTAGGCATAGGTATTTCCTCCTCTATCTATTACTTATCGTTTTTCGGTGCTAAAACTAAGAACATACTGCGTCCTTCCATTTTAGGCTTAGATTCAACTGTACTAACTTCAGCACAAGCTTCTGAGAAGCGATCTAAAACACGTTGACCGATTTCTTTATGAGTAATGGCACGTCCTTTAAAGCGAATTGACGCTTTAACCTTGTCGCCTTTCTCTAAAAACTTGATAGCATTACGAAGTTTTGTGTTAAAGTCGTGTTCATCAATTGTTGGACTTAAACGAACTTCTTTCATGCTAATTACTTTTTGATTTTTGCGCTGCTCTTTTTCTTTCTTCTGTTGCTCAAAGCGGAATTTACCGTAGTCCATAATGCGGCATACTGGCGGTTTCGCATTTGGAGCAACTAATACTAAATCAAGATTAAGATTTGCAGCTAAGTCTAAAGCGTCATTACGAGACTTGATTCCAAGTTGATCGCCATTTGCGCCAACTAAACGTACTTCACGTGCACGAATTTGCTCGTTAATCATCATATCCTTGCTAATAGTAAGCCACCTCCAAGGTTTTCTCAGAACATATTTTGTAGTCATAGAACCCGAACAAAAAAAGTGCGGGCATACGACACCCACACTTGTAAAATCTTAAGTAAGAAATACATTTACCTGTTAACTGCGAATGCGTCCATCAGGTGAGAAGCGGGTGCTTCTACTTGTTCCACAAAACAATATTCTATTATCCTTGATGAGTTTATCATAGGACATGACGTCTGTCAAGAAGACGCGATGTGTTTTACTAACAACAAGAAATATTGTAACAAACAACTAACATACTTGCAATACTTTTTTATGATAAGTGTCACATGGTTATTTTTTCTAATTTCTCTCGAGTATATTACATAAAAAAGCCGCGGTATACCGCGGCTTTTTCTTATCGTTTTCCTTCTACTTTAATCATGTCAACAAAAGCATCTAATGCGATTGTTTCTGATTTTTGTTCACCATATTTACGTACGTTTACGCCGTTTTCAGTTACTTCATTGTCACCTACTACAAGCATGTACGGAATTTTTTGCATTTGTGCTTCACGGATTTTGTAACCTATCTTCTCTTCACGAGTGTCTAATTCAACACGGATACCAGCACGACGCAATTCGTCTTGTACTTTTTTCGCATAGTCTAAATGTACTTGCGGAGAAACTGGAATTACTTGTACTTGAACTGGAGCTAACCATGTTGGGAATGCACCTTTGTATTCTTCAATTAAGAAGGCTACAAAACGTTCCATAGTTGATACAACACCACGGTGAATTACAACTGGACGATGTTGTTTACCGTCTTCACCAACGTATGATAATTCAAAGCGTTCTGGAAGTAAGAAGTCTAATTGTACAGTTGAAAGTGTTTCGTCTTTTCCAAGAGCAGTACGAACTTGAACATCAAGTTTTGGACCGTAGAATGCCGCTTCACCTTCAGCTTCATAGTAATCAAGACCCATTTCATCCATAGCTTCTTTTAACATACCTTGTGCTTTTTCCCACATCTCATCATCCGCATAATACTTTTTAGTATCTGCTGGGTCGCGGTAAGATAGACGGAATGAGTAGTTCTCTAAACCGAAATCTTTGTACACTTCTAGAGTTAAGTTTACAACACGTTTTAACTCTTCTTTAATTTGATCTGGACGAACGAAAATGTGCGCATCGTTTAAAGTCATTCCGCGTACACGTTGTAATCCAGATAACGCACCTGACATTTCATAACGGTGCATTGTTCCAAGTTCTGCAATACGGATTGGTAATTCACGGTAGCTGTGAATATCATTTTTATAAACCATCATATGATGAGGACAGTTCATTGGACGAAGAACTAATTCTTCGTTATCCATTTCCATTGATGGGAACATGCCATCACGGTAGTGGTTCCAGTGACCAGAAGTTTCATAAAGCTCTCTGCTCCCTAGTACTGGAGTATATACGTGATCATAGCCTAAGCTTGCTTCTTTATCAACGATGTAACGCTCGATAATGCGGCGGATTGTTGCACCTTTTGGTAACCAAAGTGGTAAACCTTGTCCTACTTTTTGGCTATTAGTAAATAGTTTTAATTCTTTACCTAATTTACGGTGATCGCGCTCTTTCGCTTCTTCAAGCATACGTAAGTGCTCATCTAATTCTGCTTTCTTAACGAATGCAGTACCGTAAATACGTTGTAGCATTTTATTATTGCTATCGCCGCGCCAGTAAGCACCTGCAACGCTTAATAATTTAAACACTTTAATTTTCCCTGTAGATGGAAGGTGAACACCACGACAAAGGTCGAAAAATTCGCCTTGCTCATAGATTGAAATAACTGCATCTTCTGGAAGATCGTTAATTAAATCTAATTTTAACTCATCGCCGATTTCTTCAAAGCGACGAATTGCTTCTGCACGTGGTACTTCATGACGAACGATTTCTAAGTTCTCGTTCACGATTTTTTGCATTTCTTTTTCGATTTTCTTGAAGTCTTCAACTGTAATTGCTTCTTCCATATCAATATCGTAGTAGAAGCCATTTTCAATTACTGGACCAATGCCAAGCTCAACCTTAACATCTTTATATAAACGTTTTAACGCTTGTGCTAAAAGGTGGGCTGTTGAATGGCGTAATATATATAGGCCATCTTCAGAATCTAATGTAATGATAGAAACTGCACCATCTTCTTCGATTGGTGTAACAAGATCGATCATCTCATCGTTTAATTTTCCAGCTACAGCTTTTTTCTTTAAGCCTGGGCTAATAGAAGCTGCGATTTCTTCAGTTGTTACGCCTTTTGGAAACTCCTTCACAGCTCCATCAGGGAAAGTAATTTTAACTACATCTGCCATCACTGGTCACTCCTCTTTTTCTCAAAATAAAAAACACTCATCCCGTAAAAAGGGACGAGTGTTGAATTCGTGGTTCCACCCTTGTTCCAATTAACATAATTGTTAATTGCTCAAGTTCAACATAACGGTGTTGTCCGTTAGCAATTACTAGAAAAACCGTTCACTGCTAAAGTTTAGAGGTGGTAAGTAATAATCCCGTACTAGGAAGCTCACACCCTAAGGCTTCCCTCTCTGAAAATCGTAGAAAACTACTCATGTCCTCATCATGACATTTCAATATATTTCATTTATGTAGGTAATTATATGCTCAAAAACTTAGAAAATCAAGGGCGTTACCTTTATTTTTTAAATTTTTCACATTGCGCTCAAAATCATGTAATCCATGTAATTGGACCCGTTCTTGGAACACATTTCGCAAAGTAATAATCATATTATGGTCTTGTTCTTTCGTATATAAATAAATCTTTTTAGGCGAAATAGAAAGAAGCGGCGCAATTACTTTCGTATCAATATATACATCATTTTGCTTTAATAATTCCTCATCTATATATTGGACCAACTTCTCCTGTTTTAAACGTCTACCTTTATCATCATAAAAGATAAAGCTTTCATCAAAAATAAGATGCACGCAAGACAAACGTGATTTACGGCTACTTACTTGTTGCCGAAGCGTCTCAATGAACATTTGGTATTCTTGCTCCATCTTATATTCATCAATTGCCACTTCCGCAAGTTTAGCCACCATTTCCCTATATGTACGAAGACGAAAACGGATATATGATGAAAACGAGAATGAGAGCGGATCACAAAGCCAATTATTTAAAGAAGACTTAATATATGACTCAAATGCGTTACGCGTTAAATCCTGAGCTACACCTTTTCTTCTTCCCTTTAAAATCTCATGTGCCATGTGCAATATTTGATGACACTCTTCTTGTTCTTCATAAAAAAACTTTTCTTTTAAAATCGTATAAATCCACTCATTTTGTTTCACATTCACAATGAAATACACCATTACTGGCAATAAGATTTTTTCAATATAATTCGATTCACGTACTGGTATGTGAATCACCACTTTTTGTTCCTGTAAATACACACTCGTTTCCTTATATAACACTTCCGCTCTTTTCAGCAATTGTCTATATACGTGCATAGCATCATTTTTTTCTTCGAAGCAAATTTCAATCACTTTTGTCCCCCCTTTTATCCCCGCTCTAAAGGACTGTATCTATACGTTACAAATCCTATAAGAGTCCGTCCCGCGTGAATTTCACTCTTAGTAGAATCACATTTCCTATCGTTAGAAAATCCACTCAATATGGCTTGCTAATTTTATATATATTAAGGGAGGGAGAAAAAAATGATACAAGCTACTATGAATTTTTATTGTATACTTTACTTATCAATAAAATGGTGTATCTGAATGTTTGAATATAAATTCGTAAAAGTCGAATTACATTGGGGGTTCACTCGCTCAAAACCAGCTGAAGACTACCAAGAAATTATTCAAGAACATGCTAGAGATGGCTGGAGGTTCGTACAGATTGTTGCCCCTACGTTTGGCAGTTCTGGACAACCTGAATATTTCGATCTCATATTCGAAAAGAAAATATCACTATAATACAAAAAAAGAGCAAGCTGAGAAGCTTACTCTTTTACTTATGACGACGGTTTTTCCCACCAATTGGAATTGGTTTCGCTAAATATTTAATTCTTTCCATAATACGTGCTGCTTTCATTTCTTCAGCCTCACCACGCTGCGTATACGTTAAATGGTGTTCCAGTTGTTTAAAATCAAAATTAGACGTAAAGAACGTCGGTAAGTTTTCTAACATACGGAATTGCAAGATTGCACCAAGCACATCGTCACGCACAAAGCTTGACATCGCTTCTGCCCCGATATCGTCTAACATTAAAACTTGTACGCGTTTAACCGCATCAATCTTTTCACCAATCGAATTATCTTGAATTGAACTTTTAATTTCACGTAAAAATTCCGGGAAGTATACGAGCATCGAACTTATTTTCTTTCGAGCAAGCTCGTTCGCTATTGCTCCTAAAAGGTACGTTTTTCCTACACCAAATTTACCGTACAAATATAAACCTTGTGCTTTTTTACCTGGTTCATATGTACTTAAAAATTCATTCGCTGCACCAATTGCATCGATACGTGCATTTAAATCAGAAGGGTCTAAGTTTTCCATAGTTGCCTGCAAAATATCCGTTGGCATATATACACTTTGAACGAGTTTTTCATATTTCTTTCTCTCGTCATGCGCTACTTTTCTAACGCAGCGATCGTATTGAATATCAATCATCTTCCCTTGAATAACAAGCTTTGGCTCATAACCTTGTAGCATATTTTTACATGAACCTAAATCCGGACAATCCACGCAACCTACACTTTGTCCAATATATTCATATAACTTCACAAGACTGCGCTCAATCATAGAAGTCGTTACTTCACCCTTATGTTCGTCTATAAATTCTTTCACACGCGGATGCGCCATTACTTCTGCCTTTAGTACTTCATATCTATTTTTAAAGTTTTCATTTTCCATTAATTTTGCAAATGAATTTTGAATATGCTCCATTTTCTCACCTCAAAGAGCGTTCATTCTCTTCTATTAATCACGCTTATATTTTTTTAACACTTCTTCTAGTCGTTTTCTTTCATCTTCTAGCGTACTTGCATCTTTTTCTACATTTATATCTTTCTTCTCTGTTTCTTTCTCTTGTTCTTTCGGCTCTTCTTCCTTAAGCCAATCTGGCACCATTTCTTTCCGCACCGTTTTCTTCGCCGTACGGCCTTTTTTCTTCGTCTCAGCCCACTCTTGATATTGACGGTTCTCTTCTTTCGCTAACGCCATCGCGTCCGCTACTGTACCGACCTTTTTACGTGCCCAATGCCCAGCAATCTTCTCGACATACGTTTTCGCAAGTTTCATATCTGAGCGTAGCATAACGTAATAAATAAGTACATTCACAACTCCTGGTGTCAATTTTTGATTAATCATGACATCTTCAACAATCTGCAAGTCCGCTTTCGTTGCCTCTGCACCACCAGAAATCTCTTTCAATAGTTGTTTTGGCGAGATTTCCTCTAGCTGCTTTATTAACATCTCCTCTTGCGATGAAGGCTCTTTCTCTTTCATCGTACGTGCAGCATGAGGCTGTACTCTTTCACTTAATACCGGTAATGCTTGACCATTTTCAAATTGATACCAATCGCGCGCTCCTTTTCTAAGCCTTTCCGTATCAATTGTTTGCATCTCTGTCACTGCACCAAGAACGATATTTTGCATCGATAACACATCTACACCATACACGTAAGCAAGTGTTATAACGCAGTCTCTCACTTGATCTGTAATCGCCTTTTTAGGAACAAGAGCGGACAATCCATCTACAAATAAAGAGAAATCAAAGAAATCATTCCAAACTTTCGGAGCGTCTCCCTTCTCGTTACTTGGCATAGTTGTCGTTTTTGGAATACGAAGGTCTTCTTGCGCATGCTCCAGCTGTCCTGGATTAAACGAACCAAACACATCATTGAAAGAACGCGTAACATTTTCATAAGAAGCAAAATCAAATTCTTCTTCTAAGAAATATTGCTTTACTTGATTATATTTTGTCCGGCTCAATCGATTGTATAAAAAGATACTTAAAACAATATCATCAAAAAACTGCTTCGGAGATAAAGGTGGTTGCAACTCATATATGAACATTCGAATATCTTTTTCTTTCTTAATATACACCTTCAATAGCCCAATTGCCTCTAACTTTACTCGTTCCTCATATATTTCAGGAAGTTGCATTTGCATAGTCACCATAAGGGAATGATGCGTATTCTCTTTTCCAAATACACGATCTTGCTCTAGCTCTCCCCATAGTGTCATGTATAAGCTAAAAGCTCTACTACCTATTAACGGCTGATACAACATCGTTAACACTTTTCGGTCGTAATTGTGCAGTAGCCCTTTCGCACTTACTTTATAACGATCAATCGGCAATAGCTCCATCCATGACTGTTTTTCCATTCTTGCTTTTCCTTTCTCTCATCCAATCTATCCTCTACTTCATACGTTCTATCTTTATTATATAAATTCTTAGTGAAAAAGAGCTATTAGCTTGCGCTTCTAGCTCTCTTATCCTATTACTTACGGTATGTAAAGAGAATAAAATACAACTTCTACTCTCTTTCTTTTTGCAGTATATCTTTTAATTCTTCAATAAATACATTTAAATCTTTAAATTGACGATATACAGAAGCAAAACGTACGTAAGCAACATCATCAATATCGCGAAGCTCTTCCATGACAATTTCACCAATCATATCACTTTTCACTTCTGATATACCTAAATTACGCAGTTCACGTTCCACGCTTTGTGTTACTTCTTCTAATTGTCTTAAAGATACTGGTCTTTTTTCACACGCTTTAATTAAACCACGTAGAATCTTTTCTTTATTAAACTCTTCTCGTGTGCCTTCTTTTTTTACAACGATAAGAGGTGACTCTTCTACCCTTTCAAAGGTCGTAAAGCGACTTAAGCAGCTTTCACACTCTCTCCTTCTTCGAATAGAGCGCCCCTCGTCTACCGGACGCGAATCTAACACTCTTGTACCATTATGAGAACAGGATGGACAACGCAATACATTCACTCCTTTACACTATACTCTTTATTTTTCTCTACTCACTTCACCTAAAATATATATACAATATTATATAACTCATTCTAACTCTCTTACCACTTTAAGTTTCAGCGCATCACTTTATCATCTCATCCTTAAAAATAAGATGGTATATAGAGCACTACCTCATTTGCAAGAATCCAATTTATTCAACTAACGAGTACGTTATATTTTTCCTTTTTTATAAACTAAAAAAGAGGTGCATTATACACCTCTTTACATTTTAAATCAATTATGTTCTTTTTTAAAGAGCTTTTGTTTCTCTCTGCTTAATTTCGAAGCTACCAGTGCCTCGAGGAAGCTCGATGCTCTCACGCGTTTTCGCGTTTAAACCTTCTGCAATATATTCTGCAGCAACATTTGGATCAATACGATCCCCACAAGTATAAACATCAATACTTGCGTAACCGTGCTCCGGAAAGCTATGAATTGTTAAATGTGATTCCGAGATAATTACTACTCCACTTACACCTTGTGGTGCAAATTTATGGAAAGCAACCTCACGCACTTCAGCACCAGCTTTTAGTGCTGCATCCACAAATAATTGTTCAATATACGGCATGTCATTCAGTTTGTCGAAATCGCAATCCCAAAGTTCAGCAATCACGTGACGACCCATCGTATCCATAGTATCCATTCTACAGTTCCCCCTTGTAAATTTATTCTAACTGTTCGAATTGAAAACTAATTTGCAATTTGGCTTGCTCCACTACCACGGGGGAAAGTTAGTCCAGAGAGGTCCTAACCCTTTAAGTAGTGACTACGTACCTCAGCTCTTAAGTTTACGAGTGTTAGTATACTTTGTTTATTTTCATTTTGCAACAACAGTTTTTTCGATTTTCTGTCATATTTTCCTCTTTACTTTTCCCTAAAAAAAATAAATGATTCACAAATACAGTAATCACAACGTTTCGTGGTATGTCCACTTTCGAAAATATACTCCTATAATTTTTACCTTTTTAGAAAAAAATAAAAGAAGAGGGCAAATATTCACTTGCCCTCCCCTTATTCACTTAAATATGTTGTACATTTTCTTGTTTCGCTAATTCTTCAACAACTAACGTTACAAGATCTACAACACGACGAGAGTAGCCCCACTCGTTATCATACCAAGCAAGTACTTTCACTTTACGATCACCCATTACCATTGTAGATAAACCATCGATAATAGCTGAGTGTGTATTTGTATTAAAGTCGATAGATACTAAAGGCTCTTCGCTGAATTCTACAATACCTTTAAGCGCACTGTTTGCAACAGTTTTGAATGCATCGTTAATAGCTTCAACTGACACATCACGTTTTACATCTACTACTAAGTCAACAAGAGACACGTTTGGTGTTGGTACACGAAGTGCCATACCATGAAGTTTTCCGTTTAAATGTGGAAGAACTTTTGCTAGCGCTTTCGCAGCACCTGTCGTTGTCGGAATGATTGATTGTCCGCAAGCACGTGCTCTTCTTAAATCTTTATGTGGGTTATCAATATTTTTTTGGTCATTTGTATAAGCGTGAACTGTCGTCATTAAACCGTTTTCAATTCCAAACTGCTCATCTAACACCTTCACAACAGGCGCTAAACAGTTTGTTGTACAAGATGCATTTGAAATAACAGTATGTTTTGTAATATCTAATTGGTCTTCGTTCACACCAACTACAATTGTTACATCTTCATTTTTACCAGGCGCTGTTAAAATAACTTTTTTCGCTCCAGCTTCAACGTGAAGAATTGCTTTTTCTTTTGAATTAAATTTACCAGTTGCTTCAATTACAACTTCAACACCTAAATCTGTCCAAGGCAATTCCTTTGGATCGCGGTTGTTTAAAAGGCGAATCATTTTTCCATCAACTAATAAGTGATCTTCAAATGCTTCTACTGTTCCGTCAAACTTGCCATGAACTGTATCATATTTAATTAAGTGTGCTAACGTTTCAGATGGATAGCTTGCATTGATTGCTACAATTTCGAATGCGCTTTCTTTTATTGCTTGACGAAATACCATTCTCCCAATACGTCCAAATCCATTAATTGCCACACGAGTCATAATATGTTATCCCCCTTGAATGCGTTATACTATTTATCTCCAATCCCAATAATAGTATAACACAAAAAGGAGATATGTCACTAAGCATTTTCATTAATTTCACAATTTTTTAGTCAATAATGTTCCACTTCCTTAAAATTACCTGCAATTGTGTTTTCGTTCCCATAATTGTGCCATCATTATTTATCACTTCATCTGCATTTTTCACTTTTTCTTCTAACGGCATTTGAGATTGAATACGAGCTGTTGCTTCTTCTTCTGAAAAGTTATTTCGTTTCATTAAACGTTCTAATTGCGTATGCGGCTTAACCGCTACAACTAAAATGCGGTCAACGAGACTTGTTAATTTACTTTCAAATAAGAGAGGAATATCTAACACAACTGCTTGCATACCTTCTTTTATGTACATTTCCTTTTGCCTATTCATTTCCTCACGTACTGCAGGATGAACAATTTTATTTAACTGCAATCGTTTTTCTTCATTATAGAAAACGACACTTCCTAGTTTTGGACGATCTAGTTCTCCATCTTCTTGTAACACTTCCGTTCCAAATACTTCTACTATTTTGTTATATGCTGGTTTTCCTCGCTCTACAACTTCTCGTGCAATAATATCTGCATCAATTACTGGTATACTCAGTTCACGAAACATTTGAGATACTGTACTTTTTCCGCTTGCAATGCCTCCTGTTAATCCAATTACTACTGTCATCATAATCCTCCTCATAATAAAAGGCGCGAAACTAATGTTCCACGCCCATAGTTACATTTTCCAAATTCCAATAATAATGAGTAATACTCCAGGCAGGAATGTAAATTTTTGTAACCACTTCATATTCGATAAAACCGTTCCAAGTTTCATTCCAATAAATAAAAACAAAGAACTCATAATTGCAACTAATATCGCCATCATAGCGGGTGCATACCCTAATAAAGATGCACCAATTCCGGCACCAAATGAGTCTACAGAAAGAGCGATACCAAGAAGCAATGCTTCTCCTGCAGAAATGGTGCCTGATTTATCAAAATCTGCTACAGTCGGTTTCCTTAAAATTTGAATCACTAGCCCTAGCGAGGCAATCTCTAATTTCCAGACCTTCTCCTCTTGCTTCGGTTCTTCTTTTTTCTCACTTCGAAAAAATTGATATAATACCCAAATCCCTATTCCAATAAGAACAAGCCCACCGATACGCGTTGCGATAACAGGTGAAAATACTTTCGCGATCATATGTCCAATTCCCATTGAAACAAGCATAACAGCCGCTGAACACATTCCGATAATTATAATTGATCTTAGTGGAATTCTTACGCTTCTTAAACCATATGTTAGCCCTACACTACAGCTATCCAAGCTTAATGTAAAAGCTAATAAAATAAGAGATAAATAAAGGTACATCGGTAAGCTCCTCCCTTATACATAGCTCTGCTGTATGTATATGACAAATGCCTATCCGATGTTATCTCTTTTCTATATTCTAGGCTGACAAATTGGGCAGTAATGCGTTCCTCGTCCGCCAACAACTGTTTTTTCTAATATCGTACCGCAAGTTACACATGGTTCTCCCTTTTTTCCGTATACATTTAGGAGTTCTTGGAACGAACCAATTTGCCCTTGTGAGTTGATATACGTTCGAATTGTACTTCCGCCACGCTTCACCGCTTCGCTTAGCGTTGTAACGGTAGCCTCATAAATTCGCTCAATTTCTTCCACTGTTAAAGACGACGCTTCTCGTTCAGGATGAATTTGAGAACGGAATAAAACTTCATCTACATATATATTTCCAAGCCCTACTAAAAGACGCTGGTCCAATAGCACAACTTTTATTTTACGATTCGTCTTTTGCAATCTTTCTTGTAAATACTGCGTTGTCAATTCCGCATCAAATGGCTCCGGACCTAAGTCAGCAAGAGGCATTTGGTTCATTTCTTCACCTTTCTTAAAGAGATGCATCGTACCAAATTTTCTCACATCTTTATAATGTAATTCCGTTCCATCTGTAAATAAGAAACGGACATGCGTATGTTTATCAATCGGCTCATCCTCTTGATGTAGTAAAAACTTACCTTCCATACGCAAATGTGAAACAATAACATAATTTGTTACATATAGAAGCAAAAACTTACCTCTTCGCTTTATATTTTCAATCTTCTCGCCTTTTAGCATTTCTTTAAAAATTTCTGAATCATCCGGTCGTTTCACTATTTTTGGATAAGTAACAATAACATCTTCAATCGTTTTTCCTGTTACAAGATTTTCAAGTGTCCGTCTGACATTTTCAACCTCTGGTAATTCAGGCATTTCATCACTTCCTTATTTTGCGTCGTACCAAGTTGGACCGTAAGAATAATCAACTTTCAGCGGAACTGCGAGTTCAATTGCATGCTCCATTACTTCAGGTACAAGCTTCTCTAATTTTTCAATTTCTTCTTTTGGTGCTTCAAATATCAATTCATCGTGTACTTGCAGAAGAAGACGTGCTTGTAATCCTTCTTCTTCTAAACGATCCGCCATAATAATCATCGCTTTTTTAATAATATCTGCGGCAGTACCTTGAATTGGTGTATTCATCGCTGTACGCTCAGCGAAGCTACGTAAATTGAAATTACGACTCGTAATTTCTGGAATATAACGGCGACGATTTAATAATGTAGCCACATATCCTTTTTGTTTCGCATCTTTTACGATGTCCTCCATGTATTCTTGTACACCAGGGAAACTTTCTAAATACTTTTCAATAAATTCCGCTGCTGCTTTTCTTGTAATTCCTAAGTTTTGTGAAAGACCATAATCACTAATACCATATACAATTCCGAAGTTAACAGCTTTCGCTTGTCGTCTCATATTTGAAGTTACTTCATCTTTTTCAACGCCAAATACATCCATAGCTGTTTTCGTATGAATATCCATATCATGTTGGAATGCTTCAACTAGCCCTTTATCATTTGCAATATGAGCTAATACACGCAGTTCGATTTGTGAATAATCAGCCGCATACATAATCCATCCTTCTTCTGACGGAACAAATGCCTGACGAATCTTTCTTCCTTCTTCTAATCGAATCGGGATATTTTGCAAGTTCGGATCCGTTGAACTTAATCGACCTGTTTGCGTTAACACTTGATTAAAGCGAGTATGAATTTTAGATGAATCTTCATGTACAACTTTCAGTAAACCTTCAATGTAAGTTGAATTTAGTTTCCCTAATTGACGATAATGTAAAATATTTGGAATAATTTCATGGTGATTCATAAGCTTATCTAGTACATCAGCTGACGTAGAATAACCTGTTTTCGTCTTTTTAATAACCGGCAAGTTTAAGTTCTCAAACAGAATAACACCAAGCTGCTTCGGTGAATTAATATTAAATTCTGTTCCCGCAAGCTTATAAATTTCCTGTTCCATTTCCTTTAATCTACCCGCAAGTTCTTCTCCCATATTACGAAGACGCTCTGTATCAACTTTTACACCCTTTACTTCCATATCAGCTAATACACGTGC
The DNA here is from genome assembly GCF_001836235.1 of Bacillus sp. HMSC036E02. Lineage (NCBI taxonomy): Bacteria > Bacillati > Bacillota > Bacilli > Caryophanales > Bacillaceae > Bacillus > Bacillus sp. HMSC036E02. The sequence continues at coordinate 59,293 of NZ_KV827834.1, forward strand.
AAGCGGCAATTCTAACTCTGTAAACAGTTCATATTGCTCATTCTTCTTTAACTCTTCAACGAATGTTTGCTTTACATCATATAATACATGAACTTTACGAGCCACATGCTCCGCTACTACCTCTAACTTTGGAACAGCACGCTTCGCACCTTTTCCGTAAACTTCTTCATCAGATTTCACAGCATGCGTTTCTTTCATTTTCGCTACAGTACGGAAGTCTTTATCCGTATCAGCTGGATCAAGTAAATAAGCAGCGATTAATAAATCAAAGTCAATCCCTTGCATATCTATCCCATTCCATTTCAGTGCAACGATTGCACGCTTCGCATCAAATGTATGCTTTCTCATTTCTCCATCTGCAAGCCACTCTTTAAAAGCATCTGACTTAAGAGCAATGTCTGTCTGAATAAAGTAACATCCATTTTCATTTTGAATACCGAAACCTTGAATGTCTGCTTTATGATAGTTATCTTCTTGTACTTCAACGATAAGCGCACTATCTTGCTGAAGCATTTCTTCTGTAACTTCTTCCACAATATCAAATGTAATATCATCTAATTCAGCTGGAGCAGTTTCTTCTGGCGTAACGCCTAATTTATTTAAAAGAGATGTAAATCCTAAACTCTCGAACATTGGAATGACATCACTTGCTTCATATCCTTTATACGCCATATCATCCACATGAACTGTAATCGGCGCATCTGTAATAATAGTTGCAAGATCCTTACTCATAAGAGCTTGTTCTTTATTTTCTTCCAGTTTTTCTTTTAATTTCTTCCCACTTACTTGATCTATATTTTCATACACCGCTTCAACCGTTCCAAACTGTGTTAACAATTTAATTGCCGTTTTTTCACCAACTCCTGGTACACCCGGTATATTATCTGACTGGTCTCCCATTAAACCTTTCATATCGATAATTTGCTTTGGTGATAAGCTGTATTTTTCAAATAAAGCTTCTTTCGTATATTCATCCACTTCTGTAATCCCTTTTCGCGGAATACATACAAGCGTGTTATCAGAAACAAGTTGAAGTAAATCTTTATCTCCTGAAATAACTTTTACACTTGCCCCTTGCTCACTCGCTTCTTTCGCTAACGTTCCCATGATGTCATCCGCTTCATAATTTTCTAATTCATAACGCGGTACATTGAACGCATCCAGCATCTCACGAATAAATGGGAATTGCTCTGATAATTCAGGTGGAGTCTTTTGACGCCCTCCTTTATACTCACTATACGTTTTATGACGGAACGTTGTTTTGCCTGCATCAAACGCCACTAACATATGAGTCGGCTTTTCTTCCTCTAATATTCTCATTAACATCATTGTAAAACCGTAAATTGCGTTCGTATGTATACCTTTGTCGTTATTTAAAAGCGGTAGTGCAAAGAAAGCACGATACGCGATATTATTACCATCTACTAATACGACCTTTTTTTCCAAAATTAAAACCTCCCCATACAAATTTGAAATGATTTTTTTCACAGAAAAAAACCGTTCCTTTCCTCTCTCTATATTAACATGACTAATAGAGAGAAGAAAAATAACGGCTATTTTCTTTCATATATAAAGCAGACTTATATTGGCATAAAGGGAAGTGACGAGAACAGCTTAACTATTCTCGTCCAAAATTACTCCTTGGATGAAGGGGTTTTCATGTATTATATTAACAGAGCTTTATTAATATTTAATTAAGCCATTGTTAATATATTGTAAACATCCTTCATCCTATTTTTCAGTTGCTGATTTCGGTAAAACAACTGTAAACGTTGTCCCTTCTCCAACTTCACTATCTACTGTAATCGTACCTTGATGCGCCTCAACTAAATGCTTTACGATCGACAATCCAAGGCCGGTACCACCAGTATTTCTACTTCTTGCTTTATCCACCCGGTAGAAACGTTCAAAAATACGCGGAATTTCCTCTTTACTAATACCAATTCCAGTATCCGATACTTTTATATAAGCATTATATTTATCTTCCGCTAACTCTACTGAAACAACGCCTCCAGCCGGTGTATATACGATTGCGTTATTAATTAAATTAATAAAGATTTGTTTCAAACGACTTGGATCTCCAATAACAGAGGCACGTTTTAATACATTCACTTGTAAAGAGATCTCTTTTTCTCCTGCTTTATTATCAAGCACCATATGAATATCTTCAAGCAGCCCCTTCATGTCAACGGTTCCCATATTTAATTTAAATCCTTGTTGTTCGATCTTCGACAAATCTAATAAATCTTCAATTAATCCTTGCATGCGCTCACTTTCTTTTAAAATAATGTGCAAGAAATGTTCGCAGAATTTTTTATTATCCATCGCTCCGTCTAAGAGTGTTTCTGAAAAACCTTTAATAGAAGTAATCGGTGTCTTTAATTCATGAGAAACATTCGCTAAAAAGTCTTTTCTCATTTGTTCTAATTTCTTTAACTCTGTTATGTCATGGAATACGAGAACAATCCCTTTCCATTCATGGTTTGTCCCGATAATCGGCGCTCCATATACTTCGAAATGCTTCCGTTCAATTCCAAGTGGCAATAACATTTGTTTACGCACTTTCACTTCTGTCATAAAGATTTCTTCTACAAGCTCAATAATTTCTGTATGATGAAACGATTCATAATATAAGCGATCTAAATATTCTTCATCTGTTACGTGGAAAGTTTCCTTATAAGAGCGGTTTACAAGGTTTATATATCCTCGGCTATCAATTAAAATCATTCCACTTCCCATATTTTCAATTAACGTGTGCAGACGATCTTGCTGCATTTCTTGTTCAAGTGTCATCTCTTGTAAATTTCGTGCTAAAATATTAATCGCTTTACTCAGCATTCCTGTTTCATCCGAATGACTTTCGTATGCACGTGCTTTATAATTACCCTTTGCCAATTCAATTGCAACTTTCGTAACCGATTCAATTGGCCTAATATATTGCCCTGTAATTTTCATACCTAAAAATACAACTACGAGACAAGCAATGACAAATCCGATAATTAATAATCCCCACGTTTTTTGATGTACGTCTCTTAAAGGATCAATTATACTTTTCACCAAAATGTATCCTTGTTTTCCTTCTACATCTTGAACGAACACCGCATGATAAAATTCATTCTTTCGATCCGTTTCTTTCGTAATTACTTTACTTCGTTGTTTTGCCACTTCCGAAGAAAGTTCTTTAATCGTCTCTGGACTAAATGCCAATTCTTGTCCTTTTCTATATTGAACTTTCTTTTTTTCATCCAAAAATACGATAGAAACTGGTATTTTTTCTTCTAACTTTTCAAATACGTATGGATTTTTTAAGACATTATTAAAACCTTGCTCTTCTGCTAACGTCGCAACATACTCCGTCTCTTTTACCATTCTCTCTTTAGCATGATCTATATAGTAGTTTTCAAACACAGTTTCTAGTAATAAACCTAGTCCAACTAAAATAAATACAATAAGAGAAACAAATGTAAAAAGAAGCCTGGAACGAAATTTATTCATTCCCTTTTGGCTCCTCTAATTTATATCCTAAACCACGTATCGTTTTAATGTACGTCGGTTTTTTCGTATTTTGTTCAATTTTATCGCGCAAATGGCTAATATGAACATCAACAATTCGTGTATCACCAGCAAAATCATAATTCCATACAGCACTTAATAATTGATCACGTGTCAACACGCGACTTTTATTTTTCGCAAGATACACAAGTAGTTCAAATTCTTTTGGTGTTAATTCAAGCTTTCTTCCTTGGAAATAAGCCTCATAAAACTCCGGTAAAATTTTAAGTTCTGCAATTGTGATGCTATCTTCGTCTGGCGCTTCTGCAACTTGTTCTTCTTGTTGTAATTTCGTGCGGCGCAAAATTGCCTTCACACGAGCAACAACTTCTCTTGGACTAAATGGCTTTGTCATATAATCATCTGCCCCAAGTTCAAGGCCTAGCACCTTATCAAACTCATCATCTTTTGCCGTTAACATTAAAATCGGCGTCATAACGCGCTGCAATCGTAATTCTTTACACACTTCCATACCATCCATTTTCGGAAGCATTAAATCTAATATAATTAAATCTGGGCGTTCTGTTGTCGCTTTTTGAAGCGCCATTTCTCCATCCATCGCTGTTATAACTTCAAACCCAGCTTGTTGTAAATTAAATTCGATTAAAGTTAAGATAAATTCCTCATCATCAACTACTAAAATACGATTGTTCATTCTTTTCCTCCAAGTTATAGACTTGAAACCTTCTTCATCCTAGTATTTTCCCCGTTATTCTCATCATACTAGAAAACAAGGTCCCTCTCAATATAATTGTCTATTCATGGATTCGGATTGTGCTATTGTTATTCCTAAAAACAATTACGTTCGCCTCAATTATGTTTTGTTATCCATACTTTATATACTTCCATATCGTTATTAAATTCTACTTCCGTATGAATATTGAGTTCTCAATTTTGCGCTAAAAGAAAAGATAAAGCATACGCTATTTTATAATCTGGTGTTTCATATCCATCAAATACTCTCTCGTACATTTCATTCACAAACCCGCCTGCCCACACTTCAGCTTCTCTTACCGTTTCAAAGATCACTCTTCTCTTTTCCACCTCACCTAAAAAACCACTCCTTTAATTGACTTCAATTACCGATAATAATATTATTAATCTTAATATATAAATTAATAATATTTGGAGGTCTATTATGCGACTAATACTATCCATTCTATCTTTAGCAGTCACATGTATCCTTGCTTTTAACGCTCCTAGCTGGGATACGATTAAAACGGGTTGCTCAGAATTTGCTGAAGGGTTCAAAGAAGGGTTTTTCAACTAAAAATGGCGCTAGCATCCTTATTAAAGGTATGCTAGCGCTATTTTTAGTTTCATCTTTTAAAAGTTATCTAATGCTTTTTCCATAATGGAAACAGATTTATAAGGTGGCGTTACTGTTAATGAACCCTTTACAACAGTTTCTCCTTTTTCATCATGAGCAGATACAAGCATATCAATTGTATGTTCCTCCTCAGAAACAGCCACAACTTCAAAGTGGATTTGTAACGTTTCATAATGGTGAACATGTTTCACGAATGTAAGGTCCTTTCTCGTAATATGACTTCCTGGACCCGGTAAATATTTCGTAACCGCCGTTGTAATCATTCCCGTTAGCATAATGCTTGGTACAATCGGCTTTTCATACGGAGTTTGGGATGCGTAATCATGCTGAATATATAATGGATTGGCATCATTCGTTAACCCTAAGTACAATAACAAATCTTTATCCTCAATTTTTTCAGTGATAGATAATTTCTCTCCTACTGTAATTTCATCCATTTTACGACCAATTTGAACTTTTTTCTTTAACATGTTACAACCCCCTCCGATTTTTTCACCTTATTATCCTACTAAAAGCGATACCTTATCCGAAATTTACTATGATGAGGGCAATGTATCGTATAAATCTAAAGTTTCATTATAGGATATTACAAATGATAGCGTTTTCATATTATTTCAAAAAAACAATTCGGTAAATAGTAGAAAAAGATTCGGAATCCCGAATCTTTTTCACTACTATTCAATTATTAAACAAGAACTTTCATTACGTTACGTACAGATTCTACAGAGCGATCTAACGCTTCTTTTTCATCTGCAAGAAGTTCTAATTCAATAATTTTTTCAATTCCGTTACCACCTAGAATTACTGGTACTCCTAAGTAAAGGTCACTATAACCATACTCACCTTCAAGGTACGCAATAGCCGGTAATACACGGCGTTGATCTTTTAAGATTGCTTCTGTCATTTCAACTAAAGAAGCTGCTGGTGCGTAATATGCACTACCGTTTCCTAATAAGCCTACAATCTCACCGCCACCTTTACGTGTACGTTCTACGATTGCTTCTAAACGCTCTTTCGGAATTAACGTTTCTAACGGAATACCGCCTGCATAAGAATAACGCACAAGAGGTACCATGTCGTCACCGTGTCCACCAAGAACAAATCCTGTAATATCTTTTACAGAAAGATTTAATTCTTGTGCGATGAATGTACGGAAACGAGCTGTATCTAATACACCCGATTGACCGATAACACGCTCTTTCGGGAATCCTGCTTCTTTAAATACAGAATATGTCATTGCATCTACTGGATTTGTTAACACAACAATAATTGCATTTGGTGAATGTTTTGCAATGTCGCGCGTAATACTTTTCATAATTTTAGAGTTTGTTGCTACTAAGTCATCACGGCTCATACCAGGCTTACGTGCAATACCTGCTGTAATAACGACAACGTCAGAATCAGCAGTATCTGCGTAATCAGATGTTCCAATAATGTTAGCATCAAAACCTTGTACTGGGCTCGCTTCTAACATATCTAACGCTTTCCCTTTTGTTGGATTTTCCAGTTGTGGAATGTCCACTAATACAACATCTGCAAGTTCTTTTTGTGCTAATAAGAATGCCGTTGTTGCTCCTGTAAATCCTGCACCGATGACTGAAACCTTCTTGCGTTTGATTGTCATAATTTACCCCCCGCTTTAATTATGCGTTTTTGATTATCGCTACATCCATGTTTTTAATAAGTTCATTAGCGAACTCAGAACATTTCACTTCTGTTGCACCTTCCATTAAGCGTGCGAAATCATAAGTTACTACTTTTGAAGCAATTGTTTTCTCAACAGAAGCAGTTACTAATTTCGCAGCTTCGTTCCATCCTAAGTGTTCTAATAATAATACACCTGAAAGAAGAACAGAAGATGGGTTTACTTTATCTAAACCTGCATATTTTGGAGCTGTACCGTGTGTAGCTTCAAAGATAGCATGTCCAGTCACATAGTTAATGTTTGCACCAGGTGCAATACCAATTCCACCTACTTGTGCAGCAAGTGCATCAGAGATATAGTCACCATTTAAGTTCATTGTTGCAACAACATCGAACTCACGTGGACGAGTTAAAATTTGTTGTAAGAAGATGTCTGCAATAGAATCTTTTACGATGATTTTTCCAGCCACTTCAGCGTCTGCCATCGCTTTATTCGCTGCATCTTTACCATCTTTTTCAACAATACGATCGTATTCAGCCCAAGTAAATACTTTGTCGCCGAATTCTTGTTCCGCTACTTCATAACCCCAGTTTTTGAAAGCACCTTCTGTAAATTTCATAATGTTTCCTTTATGAACTAATGTAACAGAAGAACGTTTTTCGTTAATTGCATATTGAATTGCAGCACGAACAAGACGCTTTGTCCCTTCTTCTGAAATCGGCTTAATACCAATACCAGATGTTTCTGGGAAGCGGATTTTATTAACACCCATTGCTTCTTTTAAGAAAGCAAGAACTTTTTCTGCTTCTGGAGATCCTTGTGCATATTCAATTCCAGCATAAATGTCTTCTGTATTTTCACGGAAAATAACCATATCAGTATCTTCCGGACGTTTTACAGGTGAAGGAACACCTTCAAAATAACGAACTGGACGTAGACATACATATAAATCTAATTCTTGACGAAGTGCTACGTTTAGAGAACGAATACCACCGCCAACTGGAGTTGTAAGTGGACCTTTAATCGCGATTAAATATTCACGAATTAAGTTTAAAGTTTCTTCTGGTAACCACTCGCCTGTTTGGTTGAATGCTTTTTCCCCTGCAAGCACTTCTTTCCAAACGATTTTCTTCTCACCATCATAAGCTTTTTCAACTGCTGCTTCTAGTACGCGAGATGCAGCTGCCCAAATATCAGGACCAATTCCATCTCCCTCGATAAATGGAATAATCGGATTGTTTGGTACATTCATAACACCATTAGTTACAGTAATTTTTTCACCTGTCGTCAATGTGATAACCCCCATGTTTGAAATTTCATATGTATGAAACTGAGGGAATAACCCCTCAGTTCAAACCGTTAGTCAAATTAAAATATTCTAATCATTACATCTTTCCGAAAAAATCAGACTTTTGAAAGCGTATTTTCACTATCAAAATAGTGTTATTCGCTTATCGTTGTGCAATTGGAACATACACTTGATGCGTTGGTCCATTATAATCAGCACGCGGACGAATTAAACGGTTGTTTTCATATTGTTCTAGAATATGAGCTAACCAGCCTGACATACGGCTAATTGCAAAAATAGGTGTAAATAAGTCATGGTCAATTCCTAAACAATGGTATACAGAAGCTGAATAGAAATCAACATTTGGTGGAAGACCTTTTTCTTTTGTTACAATGTCTTCAATTTTGATAGACATATTATACCATTTCTCTTCTCCTAAAAGCACGCATAATCTCTTAGACATTTCACGTAAGTGTTTTGCACGTGGATCACCCTGCTCATACACACGGTGGCCAAAGCCCATGATTTTCACTTTATTTTGAAGAGCATTATGAATATATGACTCTACATTTTCTTCTTCACCAATCTCAGTTAACATCTTCATTACATTTTCATTTGCCCCACCGTGAAGAGGACCTTTTAATGCACCGATTGCTGCTGTAATACCAGAATATACATCTGAAAGTGTAGCTACGCAAACACGTGCAGTAAATGTAGAAGCGTTTAACTCATGATCTGCATGAAGTACAAGCGCCTTATCAAAAGCTTCAATTTCAACTTCATTTGGCTCGCGATCATTTAACATGTACAAGAAGTTTGCAGCTAATGATAAATCCTTTCTTGGCTCAACAATATCTAAACCTTTACGGATTCTCGCGTAAGCAGCAACTAAAGTTCCGACTTGCGCCTGTAATTTAACCGCTTTCAAATAATTGGACTTTTCATCCATAATTTCAGCGCTCTCATCGTATAATGATAGCATGGAAATTGCAGTTCGTAAAACAGACATCGGATGTGCAATTTTTAAATCTACTTGTTTCAAATATGTTAAAATCTCACCTGGAACTTTATAGTATTCTGATACAATTTCATTAAATTCCGCTAGTTCTTTTTCATTAGGAAGCTTGCGGTGCCATAATAAGTACACTACTTCTTCAAACGTAGCATTCTCAGCTAAATCATCAATATTATACCCAACATAAGTTAATGTATCATCAATAATAGAGCTCACAGATGATGTTGTTGCTACTACCCCTTCTAAACCTCGAATAACAGTCATGACATTCTCTCCTTTTCCTGAAAATTCTCCCAACCTTGCTCCTTATATCTATTTGCTCCCCTTTTGAATTATGAACGCCCGTTCACTCTTTAGGCAAGCAAAATGCACGATCATGCAAATTTGTTGCGATGTTCCCCTCTTATTGTCCATTGTTTACATGGAAAGCATGAGCGTGAATGTCTCCCCGAATCCTCACGCTCAAAACAACAAGTTAGTGAGGAAAATACATTCCGAAGAGTTTTATGATAAAAACAACATAAAACAATATCATTATAAAATTGTTTTATGTTGTTTTTATTTTATCTGGTGTAAAGTCTCTGCTGTTATGTAACTTTTCAAAGTTTCTAATCCTATTATAAACAATTATCTGACTTTTGTGAACAGAAAGAATTCAAAAATTTTATATTACTATAAAATTCCTTATTTAAACATTTGTATAATACTCATAACCGCATAGGCAATTCCAGCCCCAATTAACGGACCAACAGCAACCCCATTAAATAGCGCAACCGCTATAATTGTCCCAAAAACAAGCGCAGTTGTAATGTGAGGATCCGTCGTCAACAATTGTACGCCGCCTTTCGCTAACAAAGCGACCGCTACACCTGAAGCTAAAGCAATCCACGCATAATAAGATTTCGCCGCTTCTCCAAGTTGTTTAAAACCTATTTCCCCTGTCGCAATCGGTACGAGCACCGCTATTGTAATGACCGTTACACCTAGGTTAATTCCTTTCGTTTGTAAATAAGGAAAGACCTTATCTCCTAAAAACGTAAACTTCAATAAAAATAACACACCAATAGCTACAGTAAGCGATTGGTTTTTAGCAATAAGTCCTATAATAAGTAGTATGAATAAAAATAACGTTGACTGACTAATCATGTTTGCACTTCCTTTCTGAAAATAATGAACTCATTTCCAAACAAAAATACCTTTAAACCTATCGTTATACATGCTATATCGATGCCTATTCAACATGAATCACTTCATTTTTCATGTATTTTAAAATGACACACTGAGACTTTCACCATCAAAATTTAAGCATGTATACATTTTAAAAAACGGGCGTCTCTTCTTTCTTTTCTAATTAGAAACAGGTAAAATAAAAAGAAGAGAAAATGAAGTTTTTACCATATAGTAGAAGCATCAACACCAAGCTTTCACAGTCACTCACATACTGAAAAAGCAGGAAAAATCCATCATTCCACTATAACATAAAGTGAAACTTTAATCAGTGGGGCACACTCGTTATAAGTTGAACGAATTAGGATAATCCAAATTGGAATGGGAGGTATACATCTTTGAACCGAAACTTACTATATATGATATTGCGACTCATATTTGTCATTGTAGCAACGGTAGCTGGGTTCTATGTATTACTATACATGTCGGGGCTTATCTATCCTTTTATTATCGCTTTTGCATTTGCTTATTTGATTAATCCTGTCGTCAATTTCCTTAATCAAAAACTACAATTTCCTCGCGCACTAGCAGTACTCGTTAGCTTAATTCTCGTATTTGGAGCTATCGTTGGACTTGTTACATATCTTGTGACTGAAGCAATATCTGCCACAACATACTTACTACAACTTGTTACAGTAAAGTTTCCAGATATCGTTACATTCGCTCAGCAATTTGCACTTAATCATATTATGCCTCTCTACGATGATTTAATCTCTAAATTTAATCATCTTGGAGAACCACAGCGCTATACAATTACACAAAACATTCAAAACTTAGGAACAGAAGCAACAACACAAATGAAAGAACTTTTAACCGCCATTATAAGCGGGTTAACGAATTTCATTAGTGCACTGCCAACAACTTTAACTGTCCTTGTATTCATTTTATTAGCCACTTTCTTCATTAGTTACGATTGGCACCGTCTTGCTCAGAAAGCAAGAAAATTGCTACCGAATCGTGTACATGGCTATGGAAAAACTATTTTTGTCGACTTAAGAAAAGCTTTGTTTGGTTTTGTGAAAGCACAACTTACACTCGTATCTATGACAACCGTCATTGTACTAATCGGACTTTTAATATTACGCGTACCATACGCCATTACTATTGCGATTATTACAGGAGTTGTAGATTTACTACCATACTTAGGAACAGGCGCAGTCTTCGTTCCATGGGTTATATACGTATTTTTCACTGGCGATACCGCATTCGCCATTGGTCTTCTCATTTTATACATCGTCGTGATTGTCCAAAGACAAATTATGGAGCCGAAAGTACTTTCATCTAACATCGGTCTCGATCCATTAGCAACACTCGTCGCTCTATTTGTCGGTTTTAAACTTTTTGGCTTTTTAGGATTAATCATCGGCCCAGTCACCTTAGTACTACTTAATACATTACACAAAGCTAATGTCTTCCATGACTTGTGGAAATATATTAAAGGTTCACCTTCAAAATAATAGTTTCTAATTCATACACAACAAAAAACTTACATGTAATCAGTGGGAAATTCCCACTGATTATTCCTTGTACTTATTTTTCATACTCATTACATAAAACAAGAGAATTGCACTCAAAAAAGATAATTCTCTTGTTTTTTTGCATAAAAAACGCATATTTCGTGGTGTTTTTACATATTTATTCTATTTGTTTTATAATTATTATTTACATTTATTGCTTTTTATGTAAATGAATAAATATACAAAATAGCATAAAATAAGACTTCAACTAACAATCTCCGCCTTTTATATGAATTTTTTACACCAATCGTTCCTTTATATAAGAAAGCAAAACTTTAATTTAGCAGCGTTTCCCTCCATCTTATTCATCTAAATTAATAGCACTAAAAAATCACAAGTTTAATCGAAGCACAACAAGAGTTCAAATGAAAATTATATAGCAAATATAATGAGCAGACGTTTTGTTCATCCCCGCTCATCATTCGCCCCACATCAGACACTTACGAGCAGCCCAATTTCGAGATAGAAATCCCCCCCCACAAATAGCGTGGTAAAACAAAGCTTCAATCAGAAAGTTCCTCTCCTCTTACAAGACAAAAAATAGCACTTAGATTTCTACAATCTAAGTGCTATTTCTGAATAATAATAGTAGAGTTCTTTCTAAATTTCCATTCCATCCACTTCATAACAAGCGGCTTCAATAAAGCTCTCGTAATAGGGATCACGCAGATAAACCCTAGCACATCTGTCACATACCCAGGAAGCACTAAGAGAATACCTCCTACAAATACAAAAATACCATCTAGTACCGCCTCACCTGGCATTTCCCCTCTATTCAACTTAGATTGAATCTCTCCAAGCACTTTAAACCCTTGTCTTTTCGCCAAATACACACCTACAACACCTGTAAATACAATCATAGCGAACGTAGACCATAAACCTATTACATGACTCGATCCAATTAAGACCGTAATCTCAATCGCTGGTATTAAAATAAACAAGAATAGCAACCACTTCATAGTTCTACACCTCTCTCACATCTCACTTTTAACACCCTCACAACGCCTATATACATCATATGAAATATAGATATCCTTTCATATTAAAACCCATAACAAACAGCTTTTAAAAGCAATTCTAGGCGTTTCAAGCTAATTCTATCTCGTTTTTGTGTAAAAAAAAGAGAAGGACTCCGATCCTTCTCTCCGTATTACTTATAGCACTTCCGCATGTCCATTATAAACAATTCCGCGTGCTGCATCAACTGTTACTTCTTGGCCATTTTTTAAAGTTGCTGTTACGCCGTTTACACCAACGATAACAGGAATACCGATTGATACGCCTACAACAGCTGCATGGCTTGTTAAGCCACCTTCTTCTACAACTAAAGCCGCAGCTTTTTCGATTGCAGGAATCATATCTTTATCAGTGCTTGTTGTAACAAGGATATCACCTTCGTTTACGTTCGCTACAGCTTCAGCAGCTGTTTTTGCTACAACTACTTTACCTTTTGCAGCTTTACGACCGATTCCTTGTCCTTTAGCAATTTCTTCACCAACAACGTGGATTTTCATTAAGTTTGTTGTACCAGTTTCAGCAACTGGAACACCCGCAGTAATCACTACAGTATCTCCAAGTCCGATTAGACCTGCATCCATACCTGTTTGAATTGCTGTATCTAACATTTCGTCAGTTGAAGCTGCGCGCTTCTCAGCCATAAATGCTTGTACACCCCAAACAAGTGCAAGACGACGTCCTACTTGCTCGTCAGATGTTACAGCTACGATTGGAGATTTTGGACGGTATTTAGAGATCATTTTCGCAGTATATCCACTTTCTGTTGGAGCTACGATTGCAGCTACATCAAGAGCAAGTGCTGTATGCGCAACAGATTGGCTAATTGCATCTGTAATTGTTGGAGTGAACTCTTTAATACGTTTTTTGAACATATCTTCATATTGTAATGATTTTTCAACACGTACCGCAATGTTAGCCATCATTGTTACCGCTTCTACTGGGTATTGTCCAGCAGCTGTTTCACCTGAAAGCATGATTGCATCTGTACCATCGAAGATTGCGTTAGCTACGTCACTTGCTTCCGCACGAGTTGGACGTGGGTTACGTTGCATAGAATCTAACATTTGTGTTGCAGTAATAACTGGTTTACCTAACACGTTACATTTTTTAATTAGACGTTTTTGTACTAACGGTACTTCTTCTGGTGGAATTTCTACACCCATGTCACCACGAGCTACCATTAAACCGTCAGAAACTTCTAAGATTGAATCGATGTTGTCGATACCTTCTTGGTTTTCGATTTTTGGTACGATTTGGATGTATTGAGCGTTATGCTCTTCTAATAATTCACGGATTTCTAATACGTCAGACGCTTTACGTACGAATGAAGCTGCAATGAAATCAACTTTTTGCTCGATACCAAAGATGATATCTTTTACGTCTTTTTCAGTGATACCAGGAAGCTTAATGCTTACGTTTGGTACGTTAACACCTTTTTTATTTTTTACAGTTCCGCTGTTAAGAACTTTTGTACGGATGTTTCCGTCAGCTTTTTCGATTACTTCTAGTTCGATAAGACCGTCATCGATTAGAATACGAGAACCTGGGTCTACATCGTCATAAAGACCAGCATAAGATACAGAGAACTTCTCTGCAGTACCTAATACTTGCTCAGTAGAAAGAACTACTTCTGCACCTGTTACAAGCTCAGCTTGTCCGTCTACGAAGTCGTGAGTACGGATTTCTGGACCTTTTGTATCAAGTAAGATACCAACTGTTTTACCAGTTTTCTTTGAAGCTTCACGAATGTTTTTAATACGAGCTCCGTGCTCTTCATGGCTACCATGAGAGAAGTTTAAACGAGCAACGTTCATACCTGCTTCGATTAATTGCTCTAATTTTTCAATACTTTCACTAGCAGGACCTATAGTACATACAATTTTAGTTTTACGCATATTGCACCTCCGAAAATTATGAAACCGTTCCCAAATATCTGACATTACGCCGATTAGATGGATAATTCTTTAGATAATTGATACATATCTTTATCGATTGTATGCTTTTGAGCTAACGCTTCGATAATATCATGATCAACAAGTTTGTTATCTTGAATACCTACACAACGTCCACCTTTACCAGCAATTAACAATTCAACTGCTCTTGCGCCAAGACGACTTGCTAATACACGGTCTTGTGCACTTGGTGATCCACCACGTTGTACGTGACCTAATACAGTTACACGAGTATCAAAGTTTGTTGCTTCTTCAATGTGCTTACCGATGTCAATTGCACTTCCAACACCTTCAGCTACAACGATAATACTGTGTTTTTTACCACGTTCACTACCACGCTTCAGACGAGCGATAACATCATCCATGTCATACTCTTCTTCTGGAATTAAGATTGTTTCCGCACCATCAGCTAAACCAGCCCATAATGCGATATCACCAGCATGACGTCCCATTACTTCGATAACATATGTACGTTCATGAGATGTAGCTGTGTCACGAATTTTATCAATTGCATCAATAACAGTGTTTAAAGCTGTATCGAAACCAATTGTGAAGTCTGTTCCAGGGATATCATTGTCGATTGTACCTGGTACACCAACACATGGGAATCCTTGTTCAGTTAATTTTTTAGCGCCTTGGTAAGAACCATCTCCACCAATAACAACAAGTCCTTCGATACCGTGTTTCTTTAATTGCTCGATACCTTTTAGTCGTACTTCTGGATCTTTAAACTCAGGACATCTTGCTGTATATAATTTCGTACCACCGCGGTGGATAATATCGCCAACAGAACCAAGTTCTAATTTTTCAATGTGACCAGAAATTAATCCAGCGTATCCATGGTAAATACCATATACTTCAATATCATGGAAAATCGCTTTACGAACAACTGCACGAATGGCAGCATTCATACCAGGTGAATCTCCACCACTTGTTAATACACCAATACGTTTCATTTGTACTCACCTCATAAAGATTATTTGCCTTATAATAAAATAACACGAAAAAATATAAAAATACAATGGAGAAGATGTGTCTTTTCATAATAAAAACGTGCATTCGCGAAGTGGAACGCACGCTTTTCTTATTTTATCCAAATGGAAGCGTTTGAAAACGAAACTTGCCCAATTTTCATATATTTTTCATAACGTTTTTCGATTAATTCATCTTTCGAAATTCCGTTTAATTGTTCAAAAGTTTTTCGAATCATTAAGTCTATATTTTCTGACTGTTTTAAAATATTACGGTGAGCTCCGCCTCTTGCTTCTGGAATAATTTCGTCAATTACACCTAATTCTTTCAAATCTGCTGCTGTAATTTTCATTGCCTCTGCAGCTTCCTTTGCTTTTCCTGCATCTTTCCAAAGAATTGCCGCTGCACCCTCTGGTGTAATAACAGAATAAGTGGAATTTTCTAGCATATGAATGTAATCTCCTACTCCAAGACCTAGCGCACCACCACTACCGCCTTCACCGATAACGATACAAATAACTGGTACCGTTAAACCTGCCATCTCAAATAGGTTGCGGGCAATAGCTTCACTTTGTCCACGTTCTTCAGCTGCTTTACCAGGATAAGCTCCCTTCGTATCGATGAAACAAATAATAGGACGATTAAACTTTTCCGCTTGTTTCATGAGACGCAGTGCTTTTCGATATCCTTCTGGATGAGGCATTCCAAAGTTACGGCGAATATTTTCTTTCGTATCTTTTCCGCGCTGATGCCCAATTACAGTTACAGGCATCCCTTTATATTTCGCAATGCCGCCGACAATCGCTGCATCATCGCCAAATAGACGATCTCCATGACATTCAAAAAAATCAGTAAATAAGTGCTCAATATAATCGAGCGTTGTCGGTCGTTCTGCATGACGAGCAATTTGAACACGGTCCCATACTTTTAGATTGCCGTATATATCTTCCTCTAAATTTTCTAGCTTTTCTTCCAAAATACGAATCTCCTCACTGAAGTCCATCTGGCTGTTTTTCGTATAGTCTTTCAGTTCACGAATCTTATTTCTTAGCTCAACAACTGGTTTTTCAAATTCTAGCTCTGCCATACAGCCATTTCCCCTCCTTGATGAACTTCTAAAATCTTGCGAAGCGATTCTCTCATATCATCACGATGCACCACCGCATCTAATTGACCATGATCTAGTAAGAATTCTGCCGTTTGGAAATCTTCCGGTAGTTTCTCACGCACCGTTTGTTCAATTACACGTCTACCAGCAAATCCGATAAGTGCACCTGGTTCTGCAAGATTATAATCACCAAGTGAAGCGAAACTCGCTGAAACCCCGCCCGTCGTTGGGTGAGTCATAACAGAAATAAATAATCCTCCTGCATTACTATGCTTTTTCAAAGCTACGCTTGTTTTTGCCATTTGCATTAAACTTAATATCCCTTCTTGCATACGGGCACCACCCGAAGCAGTAAAGATAATAAATGGAACTTGTAAGTCGTACGCCTTTTCAACCGCACGGGCGATTTTTTCTCCTACTACAGAGCCCATGCTCCCCATTCGAAAACGAGAATCCATTACTGCAACAACAACAAGCATGTCATCAATTGTTCCTTCACCAGTTACAACCGCTTCGTTCAATTCAGTCTTCTTACGATCGCTCTCTAGTTTCTCTTCATAACCTGGAAACTCGAGTGGATTTAATGAAACCATTTCTTTGTCATACTCACGGAATGACCCTTCGTCCAATATACTATTAAGACGTTCCCATGCATTCATAGGATGATGATATCCACAATTCACACATACTTTTAAATTTTTTAGAAGTTCTTTCGTATACATGATTTTTTTACATTCCGGACATTTTGTCATAACGCCATCTGGCACATCTTTTCGTACTTGTTCTGAAGGTATTGCAGCGTACTTTTTCTTTTTCACGAATAAATCTCTTAGCACAATTTGACCCCCTTCGTTGAGAGCTAAGGTTAGCGTAAGAAGAAAATGGGGCTAACACCAAAGTTTGATGTTAGCCTTATCTTCTCAATCTGTCTAATAACCTCACTCTTTACGTTTAACTTTAACCGCTAAGCGGTAGAATGTTTGTCATAACGTGTCATGGTCATTTCGACAAATTTTATACATTACGAGTGAAACTGTATATTCTCTACTAATTCATCGTAAATTTTTAGTGCATCATTTTCTTGTTTTTCTTCCAAAGTAGCGTAAAGCTTTCTATACATATCGATAGAATCTCTTGAAACTTTACAAGAAAGCGTTGATACGTAATCATTTACGATCATCCAAATGCGATATAGTAAATAATTATCGACTTGTTCAATAAGTGTTTTAAAGAACGTTTGATGAAGCATTGGAATTGAGTTTTCGTTTCCTTCAAGCACTTGATGTAATTTACTTAGCACTTTAGAAAACGTTTCTTTCGGTAAATTACATACAATTCGAATCATATCTTTCTCGAGTAATCGTTTCGTTTGTAATAAATCACGAATTGTTTTCTCATCTTGCAATAAGAACGGAGCAATTAATTGTACAAGACCGTTATCATAAAAGTTTCGAATAAACGTCCCTTCACCACGTCTCGTTTCAATCAATCCTACCAGTTCTAAAGCACGCAATGCTTCTCTTACAGAGGAACGTCCTACGTTTAAGCGTGAACTTAACTCACGCTCAGACGGCAAACGATCCCCCGCCACCAATCCATCCTCTTCCATAATGGAACGGATTTTTTTTACAATTTCGAGATATACTTTTGTATTTGATGATGTCAATGGAAATTCCTCGCTTATTCTTTACCAATCAGCGCTAATTGTTTTGTTTTTTCAGCGATCTCATTTGGATCTACTTGACGGCGAGCTACTCCTGTCTCCATTGCTGCTTTTGCAACGTAAGCCGCTACTTGAGGCGCTACACGCGCGTCAAATGGTGCCGGAATGATATAGTCTGCATTTAACTCATCTTCTGCTACAAGCTCAGCAATAGCCTGTACAGCTGCCATCTTCATTTCTTCGTTAATTTGTGTCGCATGTACGTCAAGTGCACCGCGGAAAATACCAGGGAACGCCAATACATTATTTACTTGGTTCGGGAAGTCAGAACGACCTGTTCCAACAACAGCTGCGCCCGCTGCTTTTGCCAATTCTGGCATAATTTCTGGAACTGGATTCGCCATTGCAAAAATAATCGCATCGTCATTCATTGTACGAACCATCTCTTCTGTTAATGCACCTTCTGCAGATACACCAATGAATACGTCCGCACCTTGTACAACATCAGCTAAAGAACCTTCTATACGATTCTTATTTGTATATTTTGCAACTTCATCCTTCACTGGATTCATACCTGTAGGACGACCATCATAGATTGCGCCTTTACGGTCACACATAATAATGTCGCGTACACCATAGCGATATAAAAGTTTAATAATTGCAATACCTGCTGCACCTGCGCCATTTGCGACAACTTTAATGTCAGACATTTTCTTTCCAACTAATTTCAGTGCATTTACAAGACCTGCTACTGTTACGATAGCTGTTCCGTGTTGATCATCATGGAAGATAGGAATATTTGTTTCTTTTTTCAAACGCTCTTCAATAATGAAGCAGTTTGGTGCTGCGATATCTTCTAAGTTAACGCCGCCAAAAGTTGGCTCCATTAATTTTACAGTTTCAACAATTTTATCTACATCGTTTGTATTTAAGGCAATTGGGAATGCATCTACACCAGCAAAGCTCTTAAATAATACAGCTTTACCTTCCATTACTGGAAGAGATGCTTCAGGTCCAATGTTACCAAGACCAAGTACAGCTGTTCCATCTGTCACAACTGCTACCATATTTCCCTTCATCGTATATTCATATACCTTACTTTTATCGTCATAAATTTCTTTACAAGGTTCTGCAACCCCTGGAGAATATGCAAGACTTAAATCTTTTGCATTTTCTACTTTTACTTTTGATACAGTTTCTAATTTTCCTTGATGCACTTTATGCATGTGAAGTGCTTCTTCACGAAGTGTTGACAAACTATCCACTCTCCTCAAATTATTCTTGCTGATATCAATTTCTCCAAGTGGTCTGACCACGAACACTACTACTATAATAATCGAAGTGTAGGGAAATTGTCCATTATATTTTCACAACTACATTTTCTTCCCCGACAATTTCACGAAGTGCTCCTAAACATTCTTCACTTGGATGAATCGATAAACTCCGAGATAATTGTACCATTTTATGTTCCTTTTCATAATAAATTAGTACTTTCGCAAAACCTGAATAGTCGAACAATATTTTCGTAACCCGATTTAAAAGCTTTTTCTCATACTGAGATGGCAATTTCACGTAAACAGATGCGTCTTTCTTTTCTTCATAAACATCCATTTCCTCTAGCGGATATAGTCCATTTACAATCCATTGCAGCTTATGATTTCTTAGCTCAATCGTACCGTCAACTAAAACAATTGCTCCTTCTTGCAACTTATCCGAGAAATGTATATACATTTCCGGGAAGAGGACCGCTTCCATTTCATCATTTTGATCACAGAATGTAATAAATGCCATCTTTTGAAACTTTTTCGTACGAATCACTCTAACACTTGTTATATACACAATAGCTCTTTGTACTTTTTTCTTGTGTCGCATCGCCTGAGCGAGAGATGGAATTTCTAATTCTTTTGCTAACTTCACATATTGCGCTGTCGGATAACTTGATAAATAAAAGCCAAGTACTTCCTTCTCTTTATTTAGTTGTTCAATAAAAGATAGCTCTTCTCCTTGTACATATTTTGATTTTGGAACAGCATCTCCTAAATCACGTGCGAGATTCGCGTACTCTAACGCCCCTTTAATACTTTTCCATAAATTCGTTCTCGAAACACCAAAATCATCAAAACATCCCGACCAGACGAAAGCTTCTAAATTACGCTCCGTTACGAACTTTGACGGCATACGGAGACAAAATTCAAATAAATCTTCGAACATTTTTTTCTCTCGTTCTTCTAATAATGCCGTCACTGTAGCCATTCCAATATTTCGGATCGAAAGTAAACTGTAACGTATCGCATTCCCTTCTATTTGGAAGTTATAACCACTTCTCTGAAGAGACGGCGGCAAAACGTGAAAACCTTTCCGCTTCGTTTCTCGTATATACTGTACAATCTTATCTTCATTTCCAATTGCACTTGATAATAATGCCGTCATAAATTCCAGCGTATAGTTTGCTTTCAAATAGGCAAGCTGATATCCGATCATACTGTAAGCTACAGCGTGACTTCGGTTAAAACCGTAATTCGCAAATCTTACAATTAAATCATAAATTTTTTCAGCAGACGTCTCATCATAACCATTTTGCAAACATCCTTGGACGAAATGCTTACGTTCCTGATCTAAAATATCACGATTTTTTTTACTCACCGCACGGCGCAGTAAATCTGCTTCTCCAAGCGAAAACCCAGCTAACTTCGATGCAATTTGCATAATTTGTTCTTGGTATACAATGACGCCGTATGTTCTTTCTAAAATTGGCTTTAAATCCGGATGTAAATATTCGATTTTTCTTTTTCCATGTTTCGATTCAATAAAAGTCGGTATCTGTTCCATCGGTCCTGGTCTGTATAACGAGTTAACAGCTACGATATCTTCAAACTCATTCGGTTTTAACCCGCGAAGTACATTTCGCATACCACCTGACTCAAGCTGGAATACACCTGTTGTATCCCCTCTCCCTAATAATTGGAACGTCTTTTCATCTTGAAGAGGTAAGTTTCTTATATCGATTTCTTTCCCTGTTTTGTTCGCGATAAATTTTATAATATTTTCAAGTAACGTTAAATTACGTAATCCTAAAAAGTCCATCTTAAGCAACCCAAGTTCTTCTAGCGCATCGGCTGGATATTGCGTAACATAAACATCGTTATGTCCTTCTTGAATTGCTACACTGCCTGTTAGCGGTTCTTGACTCATAATAACACCAGCCGCATGAATAGACGTATGACGTGGTAAACCTTCTACACGTTTTGCGATTTCAAACACACGCTCATGCAGAAGATTCCCTTGTATAAACTCACGAAGTGATTGTGATTCTTCATATGCATCTTTTAACGTTATACCAAGCTTTGATGGGATAAGTTTTGAAAATATATCAATATCTCGCGGCGGAAGCCCCATTACGCGGGCAATGTCTCTAATTGCCGCTTTTGCTGCAAGCGTACCAAACGTTACAATTTGCGCAACACGGAGCTGACCGTATTTATCTTTCACATAGCGAATCATCTCATCACGTCTTACGTCTGGAAAATCAATATCAATATCGGGAAGCGTCACACGTTCAGGATTTAAAAACCTTTCAAATAATAGATCGTATTCAATTGGATCAATATCTGTAATTTCTAATACGTATGAAACGAGTGAACCAGCTGCCGATCCACGACCTGGTCCTGTTAGAATATGATTTTCATGTGCATACTTCATAAAATCCCATACGATGAGGAAATAATCACTAAATCCCATACGAGAAATAACATTTAATTCATGATTCAAACGCTTTATATGCACTTCTTTCGGTTCACCATATCGTTTCCGCAAACCTTCTTCACAAACACGACGCAAGTATATATCACTCGTTTCATTAGACGGAACAGGAAACTTCGGAAGTTGATTTACATGGAACGGTATTTCTACTTGGCAACGCTCTGCAATTTTTATTGTATTTTGGATTGCTTCCGGCGCATGGGAAAATAGTGCTTCCATTTCATCCGATGACTTTAAATAATACTGATCTGTTTTCAGCCTCGGCCTATCTGGATCAGTCATTTTCGTTCCACTTTCAACAGATAGTAAACATTCGTGAACAAGCGCGTCACTTTGATTGATATAGCGCACATCATTTGTTGCAACGACTGGAATATTAACCCTACTAATAAATTCAGGTAGTTTCTCTTGTAAAAGCAACTCAGCTTGAATCGCATGATGCTGCAAACTCATATAAAAATGGCCGAACATATTTTGATACGTGCGAGCTACTTCTTCAGCCTGACTCTCATTGTCTTCTAGTAATAATTGCTCAATTTCGCCATCTTTACCTGGTGAAATAGCAATTAATCCTTTCGCATAATGCGCAAGCCACTTCTTAGGAATACCTTCTTTGGACTTTGTCATAATACTGCTAGAAATCTTTAATAAATTTTGGTAGCCTATTTCATTCTCAGCAAGTAATACAAGCGGATAAGACCTTTCTTCTTCTTCACTAAAAATAGAAGCGGTTAATCCAATAACAGGCTGTATACCATGTTTCTTACATGCTTTATAAAACGGAATAACACCATACATAACATTTTCATCCGTAATAGCCAGCGATGAAAAACCAAGTTCTTTCGCCCTGACTACAAGTTCATCAATTTTACAAGCACTTTTTAATAAACTAAAAACGGTTTGACATTGTAAATGCACAAACTTCACTGTTGTACCCTCTCTTTACCTATTTGACTACTTTTATTATAGGTGATGAGGAAAGCGGAAATCAAAACATACTTCTTATACTTTGTCCATATATATGAAGAAGAAAGGGGAATGACGATGGATGTAAGAGAACATACTTTTTTCTCTCTGCTTATTATTAGTTATTTTATTGCCTTTGGGGTTATACTTGGCGGTTCATTAATTGGTGGATTTGGTGCGTTTCTTATTGGAAAACCAGCTCTAACTTACATTAATCAATTCGCCCAAAATTTAAGAATTTGGGCACTCGTTGCAGCAATCGGCGGAACATTCGATACCTTTTATAGCTTTGAAAGAAGTTTCTTTGGCGGAGATATGAAAGATATCGTAAAACAAATTCTCCTTATTTTTTTCGCAACTGGTGGTATGCAAACAGGTCTCATTATTATTAAATGGCTAACGCAGGAACATGTATGAGAGTACCAAGTGCTAATACAGCAAAAAGATGGTACTTAGTATTAGCTGGGGCTGCTGTTGGAGGCGTTTTGAGCTGGTTTATTTTTTTGTACATATACGGTGTTTTTCAAGAAGAACAAGCTAGTAAAATAGCAGAACAAAGAGAAATTATAGAAAAACAAGAAGCAAAGCTCCACGTCCTTCTCGAAGATCAAGAAAAATTGAACACTGAAAATAAACGGCTCTTAACCATTCAAGAGATTAAAATAAAACTTATCAATCGAGAAAAATACGATTTAGACAATCTCACACTCGAAAATATGACTACATCTATCCATAATGATCTCCAACATCTTTTAACGAAAAACATTCAAAGTATCGCAAAAAATAAAGACCTACTTAAAAAGGTAATCGAAAATAAAACGTACAAACATTACGATCGGCTATACCGTTTTAAAGTCGATACAATATCTTTTGATACAGTGCTTGAAATTAGCATTACTATAGAGAAAGAAAAATAAAGAAGGAGGGCTTTAGCGCCGCTCCTTCTTTTCGTTCTAACATATAGTCTCTTATTTACAAATCTCACGTAAATCAGCAAAAAGACGATCCGCTTCTTCCCAAGAAAATGCCTTCGCACCAGAAGCCATCGGATGCCCCCCGCCGTTATATTGCATTGCTAATTTGTTTATAACTGGTCCTTTTGAACGAAGACGAACACGAATTACGTCGTCTTCCTCTAAAAATAGAACCCACGCCTTTAATCCATCAATATTGCCAAGCGCTCCAACAACACCAGATGCTTCAGAAGGAAGTACATCAAACTCTTCTAATACTTCTTTCGTTAATTTAATGTAAGCTGCTCCTTCTTCTACCATCGTAAAGTTTTGTAAAATATAACCGTTTAAACGAGCAATTTTTTCTTTTGTCTTATACATTTCATTGTATAAATCTGTGAATTTCACACCCATATCAACAAGCTCACTTACGTAACGAAGTGTTTTTGCTGTCGTATTTGGGAATAAGAAACGACCTGTATCTCCAACAATTCCTGCTAAAATAAGGCGAGCTGCTTCTTTTGTTATTTTTAATCCTTTATCTTTTCCATAGTTATAAAACTCATAAATCATTTCACTTGTAGAACTCGCTGTCGTATCTACCCACGTAATATCTCCATATGGATCTTCATTTGGATGATGATCAATTTTAATTAACATCTTCCCTTTTGTATAGCGTTGATCGTCAACACGTTCTTGATTCGCAGTATCACAAACAATAACAAGCGCATTTTCGTATACACTATCTTCAATATCATCCATTACTCGTAAGTATGCTAGTGACGGTTCATTGTACCCAACCGTATAAATATTTTTCTCTGGAAACGATTCTTGTAGAATTGTACCAAGACCACCCTGTGAGCCTAACGCATCTGGATCCGGACGCACGTGGCGATGAATAATAATTGTATCAAACTCTTTAATTGCTCCTAAAATTTGCTCATGCATATGTATAATCTCCTTTTTAATCAACTTCTTCACTTTATCCTCCATTATAACGGAAAGTATTTCATACATGCGAACAATTGCTTTATAATAAAAGTTAGAAAGTTTAGATATTTCTTTTTCTTTTCTATTATTTTTCATAAAGCGATGGGAGTGTTCACTATGCCAGTATTAGTCTTCTGTATTATCGTCTCATTTATGTTGTACCTCTTTTACAAAACAAAATACTTTCGTACAAACCGCCCAATGGAGAAAGGTTGGCTCTCAGGAAAATCCGCAATGGCACTCGGTTCATTCGTTTTATTTTTCGGGATAAACCAATTCTTTTTAGAACTTTCAACCGCTCGTATTATCGTTGGTGTTTTATTCGTTCTATTTGGTAGTGCAAGTGTATTTAACGGGTTTCGCCAATACAAACATTTCTTGCCATTAGCAGTTAAAGAAGCCGAAGTCTATGAAGCAACATAAAAAAGCATCAATATTGTGATGCTTTTTTATGTTGCTTAACTTTCAAAATCATATATGCAACAAACGCAGATGGTATATTAAATGGGTTACCTTGTACATGAAAATGTAATTGTTCTTCTTCAAAAGACATTTTTTCATATAGCTCTCGCTGAGATAATCCTGTCTTTTCCTTTTTTTCATGTAAACCTTGTAAATATAAATATTGAATAGGTATCATTACAAGAAAGTAAAATAATGCGATACTACCAAAAAAAAGTACGGCTGACGACATAATGCATACCACCTTTCATAATTCCATTTTCTTACAATATAATCATAACACAATATACAACTGAATTGAATTATTATTCTGTCTTTTCTCACGTTACTTTTCCACTCCATCCCATACATATTTCACTAAAACTCCCATCTAAAATCATGCCTTTCAAATTTAAAACAACAAAAAAGATGGAACAAATCAAAACGATTTGTTCCATCTTTTTATTTATCGATTAACTGAACCATAAGTAATGCTTTTCCAACAACATTACCTTCATGATGCACCTCTACATCGACCTTACCAAATTTACGTCCAATTTCTAATACTTTCGGATGAACAGATACAACATTATCAATTTGAACCGGCTTTACGAAATAAATCGTTAAGTTTTCAACAATTAAATCGCTTTTCTTTTGCGCACGAATGACGCGATTTGTCGCTTCTGTCACAATTGTTGCAAATACACCGTACGATAACGTCCCGATTGAGTTCGTCATTTGCGGCGTCACCGAAAATTGATATAGATGCTCATTCTTCGCTTCTTTTGGTGTCATAAATTGATTCGTTACAATATCATCAATGGTTTCTCCAACTTGTGGCTGACGTTGAATCATTTGCAGTGCCTGAAGTACATCTTGACGGCTAATAATACCTTGCAGTTTGTTTCCTTCCTCAACGACAGGAAGTAATTCAATTCCTTCCCACACCATCATACGTGCCGCAGCTGCGACAGACATTTTACCGTTCACTGTAATTGGGTGCTTTGTCATTACTTTATCAATTGGTGTTTCTTTCGCTACTCCGATCATATCTTTTGAAGTTACGATTCCTAGCACTTTGTTACTTTCATCAACAATCGGATACCTTCCGTGCATTGTCTCTTCGTTATATGCATGCCATTGCTGTACTGTATCACTCGGCTTTAAATATAACGTTTCTTCAATTGGCGTTAAAATATCTTCAACGAGTACAATTTCTTTCTTAATAAGCTGATCGTAAATCGCACGGTTAATTAACGTTGCGACCGTAAATGTATCGTAGCTACTTGAAATAATCGGCAGCTTTAATTCGTCTGCTAATTTCTTCACATGATCTTCCGTATCAAATCCGCCCGTAATTAATACAGCGGCTCCAGTTTCTAATGCTAATTGATGTGCATTCGTACGGTTACCAATAATGAGTAAATTCCCAGCTTCTGTATAGCGCATCATCGCTTCTAATTTCATAGCTCCGATTACGAATTTATTTAATGTTTTATGTAGTCCTTCTCTGCCCCCAAGTACTTGACCATCGACAATGTTAACGACTTCTGCATATGTCAGTTTTTCGATATTCTCTTTCTTCTTCTGTTCAATTCGAATTGTTCCGACACGTTCAATTGTACTAACATATCCTTTATTTTCTGCATCTTTAATTGCACGGTAAGCTGTCCCTTCACTTACACTCAAATCTTTCGCGATTTGTCTTACAGAAATTTTATGGCCTACTGGCAGGCTATTAATATGTTCTAAAATTTGGTTATGCTTGGTAGCCAAATGGTTTCACCATACTTTCTTTTCCCTAAATTCTTCATGTGTTGTACTTTTAGTATACTATATTTTCAAAACTGTTACACTCTCTCTTTGCATACCTGTACTATTTTTTTTATAACAAAATGTCTCTTGCATTCCACCATTCATTCTATTACAACAATGTAATGCTATTGTCATCTCATTCGATAGTTCGTACACTTGATTACTTATACAATTAAGACAAGAAATAAAACAAAGGAGCGAACACATGATGAAAAAATTTTTAGAGGTTGTAGGTGCTGTATTTTTAGCTTTCGTAGATGGGAAAAAAGTTGCAATGGAATTGAATGAAACACCTGAACAACCACGTACCAAAAGAAAAGAATCACCAAAACAAATACAAGCATTAAAAGCTGTCCTACACACATAAAAAACCCTTCACTTTTCTTTTTCAAATGAAGGGTTTCTTTTCTATAGTGTAATACTTTCTCCAGCTTCTAATACTTTCCCTGTACAATTTTGTAGCTTTTCTACAAATTGATATGGATCTTGTTCAATAACTGGGAACGTATTGTAATGCATCGGTACAACAGTTTTCGCATTAATCCATTTTGCCGCTAGTACAGCATCTTCTGGTCCCATTGTGAAATTATCACCAATTGGTAAAAATGCTAGATCAACTTTATTTAATTCCCCAATTAACTTCATATCAGAGAATAGTGCAGTATCTCCTGCGTGGTATACAGTTTTCTCTTCTGCTGTAAATAAAATACCTGCTGGCATACCTGTATATGTAATCGTCTTATTTGCTTCATCAATATAACTAGAGCCGTGGAATGCTTGTGTAAACTTCACTTTTCCGAAGTCAAATTCATGTGAACCACCAATATGCATCGGGTGTGTATTTACACCTTGCCAACTTAAAAATGTTGCTAGTTCAAATGGTGCTACAACAACTGCATTATTTTTCTTCGCAAGTTCTACTGTATCTCCAACATGATCACCGTGTCCATGCGATAAAAGGATTGCATCCACTTTTACATCTTCAGCTTTTAAATCTGTTTTCGGATTACCTGTTAAAAACGGGTCAATTAAAATAACTTTTCCATTCGCCTCAATTTTCACAACTGAATGTCCATGATAAGATACTTTCATTATTACATTCCTCCCCTATTCACATTCTCACTTTTTATTCTACATGATTTTTCAATCCCCTGTCTTTTCTAACATCTATTTACTTGTCATAACGCTTTCTTCCGAGTTAAAGTTATATTTGTAATTAAATATCTCGGGGGTGCCAATCGATGAATGCTAGATTAGAAAATTTAATGCAATGGCTAAAAGAAAAAAACGTAGAAGCTGCGTTCTTAACTTCTACACCGAACGTCTTCTACATGACAAACTTCCACTGTGAACCACACGAAAGACTTCTTGGTATGTTTGTATTCCAAGAAAAAGAACCTATTTTAATTTGCCCTAAAATGGAAGAAGGCCAAGCACGTAACGCTGGCTGGGCACATGAAATTATCGGATTTACTGATACTGACAGACCATGGGATATGATTGCAAAAGCAATTAAAGACCGCGGCATCAATGCAAATGCAGTTGCAATTGAAAAAGAACATTTAAACGTAGAGCGCTACGAAGAATTAACGAAATTATTCCCAAATGCAGCTTTCAAATCAGCTGAGGAGAAAGTTCGCGAACTTCGTTTAATTAAAGATGAAAAAGAACTTTCTATTTTACGCGAAGCAGCTAAAATGGCGGACTATGCTGTTGAAGTTGGTGTAAATGCAATTAAAGAAAACCGCAGCGAGCTAGAAGTATTAGCAATTATTGAACACGAATTAAAAACAAAAGGCATACATAAAATGTCATTTGATACGATGGTATTAGCAGGTGCGAACTCTGCTCTTCCACACGGTATTCCTGGCGCAAACAAAATGAAACGCGGCGATTTCGTACTATTTGATTTAGGCGTAATCATTGATGGTTATTGCTCTGATATTACACGTACAGTAGCATTCGGTGAGATTTCTGAAGAGCAAACTCGCATTTACAACACTGTACTTGCTGGACAACTACAAGCAGTTGAAGCATGTAAACCAGGTGTTACACTTGGCGCAATCGATAACGCTGCTCGTTCTGTTATCGCAGATGCAGGTTACGGAGACTTCTTCCCGCACCGACTTGGTCATGGACTTGGAATTAGCGTACACGAATATCCAGATGTAAAAGCTGGTAACGAGTCTCCATTAAAAGAAGGTATGGTCTTCACAATCGAACCTGGTATTTATGTACCAAACGTAGGTGGCGTTCGTATTGAAGATGATATTTACATCACAAAAGACGGATCAGAAATTTTAACGAAATTCCCGAAAGAATTACAATTTGTAAAATAATAAAAAAGGCAGCTTGATTGCTGCCTTTTTTATTTCTCTACTATTTCAAATTTCTCTACAATCATTTTTGCTGGATAGCTTTCAAGTGTTTGAGAAGACCATACTTTTATTTTATCCCCTGTTTTTAGTTTATTATATGCATCTTTAACCTTAAAACTCAGAACTATATGTGATGGATACTCTTTATTCATTTGTTGTTCTATATAATTTTGTAACTCTACTTTCGTTTCAAACGTTTTATCACTGACGAAAAATACCGTATCATTTCTTACTATGACATATCCTTCTTCAGGTACTTTTTTTACTGCTACTTGCTCTACTTTTTTTGTAGTACACGCTGATAATATGATTAAAAATACACTTAGAAACATAAAGATTTTCATATGCCTATTCATTTTTAACTCCTTACTCTAGGCTATTTCAAATTTAACACCATCTTCTCCTCATACTTATCATCCCATTTAATCACAACTTCTATCGGTTCATCTTTAGATAAAGGCGTACAACTTACACAAGAAGACTTTATTTCAATCTTTGCTCCTTTATGATTTTCTGACGTTTGTGTCATTGTGCTAAAGGCTCCATTAATAGCAATCTCTAAATTTTTAAATTCTGTATTTCCATCTCCGCCCTTATACTGAAATGTAAACATTCCATCTTCACTATCATCCTTAATATGGCCTTTATATTGTCCCGTCCAACTTTTGCTCTCGCTAGAAAAAGTAACATACCAAATCGAACAACTCCCTAAAAAGAAAATAGTAATAAAAAAGAATAATACTCTCTTCATCATGCCCCTCGATTCAAAAGCATTTATTTATTGTCTATTTCTTCCTTTAAATATTATTAAAAAAAGAAGGCCACTCAAAAAGTGCCTTCTTCTATTTCACTAATATTTAATTGAAATTTCACGATCCAAACTGAGAAAAGGTGGACAAGAAGCGCAAACGCCATACATGCTCCGCTTAAAAAAGTTAGTATAGGATGCGAATACACGTGCCCTAATCCATAGGATATCGCCACGAAAAACATAGTTATGTAAATATAAATTGCTCCATGTATTTGCCTCATATAAACCTCCTTTTCCCATAGTATAACATAAGTTTTCTGATTATTCACATTAATAGACTGTAATTAATATTTCTCAACTGTTACACCTCTAACAGCAGCCTTAATATATGGTGCTCCTTGTAAACTTTGTAAATCCTCTGTTTTGCCTGTTACAACTACACCGTATATTTGTAAGTCTTTTGGTTCGGTGTTTTTTATTTCTTTATCCCGCATTAACAGGCAGTAAGACCCCACATCAAAATTCAGCGGAAGTAAAGAAGTTAGGTGGGGGGCGGACTGCTCGTAAAAGCCCGATTGGTGAGGGCTGATAATCAGTGGGGGATGCCCTCACCACTGATTAAAGTTTCACTTTATAGTTTATCCTAAAATATTCTCGATATCCCTCTTTATTTTCACTTAAAGATATCCAAATACAGCTTTTATAAATTTTTCCATAATAAAAAGCACATTTATTTTGATGTGCTCTTCACATATAATTTAGTAAAATATGAATCATTTTTTGAAACAAAAACTCCCACTCATCTCTCCCCATACTATCGTTATGACTTAGTTGCCATAATAATTGAACGAGGATAAAATCCCAGCTTTTCATAAAATGATACAGCTTCATTTCCATACACTACTGTTAATTCAATTTCATCTATCTTTTTCACTTTAAACCATTCCACTGCACTATTCATTAATTTCAAACCAAATCCGTTTCTTCGGTATTTTTCATCAACAAATAAAACTTCAATCTTTCCGCTTACGCTTTTACTATACGCTATACAAAATCCTAATATATTATCTGTTTCTGACTCAATCAATAATTCAATTCTATATTCTCCGTACTTTGAGTTCTTTTTATAATTTTCAATACGTTCCTCAAATGTCATTCTTGGGTAATCGCCAGAAAAATATTTTGATTTATTATTATGATATTCATGCAATTTATTTAAGGATTCTCTTATTATCTCTATTTCATCGAGAGTGATATATTTATTACTAATTCTCATCCTATAGCATCTCCAATAATATATATTTCAGCATAAAAATAAGACTGTTTTTTGTTCACAAAATATTACTCTATTATTCCATCGCTTCCCTCACAACCTCTTGAATCATAACAACTTCTGTTTTCATATCAATAGATGGTGCTTCTTCATCGATACATTCATACCAAAACGCTAAGTGCTTTTTATCGATTTCATAATGAGAATTTTCGACAAGAGCTCCGCCTTCTCCTTGCACAGAATACCAATATAAGTACTCTTCTCCATCTCTTATTTCCCGGAAAATTGTCTCAACATACATCTTTTCGTCGTTTAATGTCAAAAGGACTTCTTTCATATTTTCATTAAGAAGCTGCATCCATTCATCTACTCGATGACTCTTACCAGGCTTAACTTTAAATCTCGTTAATTCTACATTCATTTTTATTCCCCCGTTTTCTTACGTACAAACAAACTGTATTCTATTGGATGATAAAAACTTAATTTACTAGCTAATTTTCGCGAAGGAATATTGTCTACATAACAATCCCAGCTCGGTATAATATCATTTTGCATGCAATGTTCAATGAACCGTGTCGCAACAGCTTGAGCTAATCCTTTCCCTTGATATGCTTTATGCGTAGCAATATCGATTTCAGCAAAACTATTCCCTCTAAATATTGAGACGCATTCAGCTATAATCATCCCACCTTGTTCTATACAAAATCCGAAACCACCGTTCAAAAATAGTTCTTTTGATCCCCAATATTCTTTATAATACTTCTCTGTAAATTCACTGCTTCGTTCTATATCACTTTTATCAATACGCTTCACTGCATATGTATTTTTATTTGCATCTTGTGTTCGCTCTTCAAAGATTTCTCTTTGGAATTTCATTCGTGGCATATTCCGAAGTACATTACTAAAACGCCCTTCAATCATCATTTCCCACTCTTCACTTGAAGCGAATAGTGTAAATCTCTTCTCTGTTTTTTCAATAGCCATTTTTAAATACATCAATAAATCTTCATTATAATTTTGATCATCCGTATGACCAAATAAATAATAGATACCGTTAACTGTACGAATTAATCCTGCTGTTAACTTCTCGTTGGCAAAAATCTCACCATCTATCATTTGGTCACATACCGCATAAGCAAATGTCGTCGTTCTTGTATTACTTTCCAAAATCGGAATGATTTTTCTATACTCGGCTACAGATAATTTTTTCATAACTGCTCCACTTTAATCGTATCAGCTTCTATATTTTCGAAACAAAGATTTACTGTTCTCTTTAATGCTCTCGTTCTATGAATCGTACACGCTGGAATTAAAATAGAATCATTCGGCTTTAAAACTGCTGTTTCTCCATCTTCAAAATCGATAAGCAATTCTCCCTCTAGCACAATGAATAATTCATCCGAATTAGAATGATAATGCCAATCATATTCGCCAGTAAATACAGCGATTCGTAAGCAATGATTATTTACATTTGAAACGACGAAATTTTTATGTTGATCTTTAATATCCTTTGTTAATTCTATTAAGTTCACAGTTTCCATCTTTCGTCCCATCCTTTCATTAGTCGTTCTTCTAAAAAACTAACTTAATCTCCTCCACCTCCGCAATCTCCTCCACCATCACTTGAGCTGCTACAATCATTGCTACTGTAGTCACCGAATCCACTTGATGAGCTTGAATTGGATGAAGATTTTTTGCTTCTTTTTCTATCTTTTTTACTTTCATGACTAGGCCAAACCTTATCAAATAATATAAAGAATAAGATTCCTTCTACCATAACAAGCATAACGCCAAAAATACCTTCAATAACATTAGGGGTTATCCCCAAACTTTTAACCATCCCACATAAAAACACACAAAAAATCACATACAAGAACATACAAATATATCGAAATACTTTTTCTATCATAAGGACTACTTTTTTTGAAAAAGGTATGTTCTGTTCCTGTTTTCTCTTCATATACTTTTGTCTCTTAACTTGCTTTTTCTTCCTCTTTTTGCTCCCCATTGAATCCCCTCTTTTTGTTATATAATTCTAAATTATCATAATAAAAATCGATTTACACCAATAAATAACAATTATTCACATGTTATTTCTCCATAAAAAAGACCCTCCTCATAAAGGAAGGTCTCGAATGTATTTCTATTATGATAAAGCAGGAGCTTTTTCAAGAAGCTCTTTCGCATCAGCGTATTGTAAGCCGTGCGCTTCTGCAACTGCTTCGAATGTTACATAGCCATCTAATGTGTTAATACCTTTTAGTAATGCAGTGTTGCCTAAGCAAGCATCTTTGTAACCTTTGTTCGCAATTTGTACTGCATATGGTACTGTTACGTTTGTTAATGCAAGAGTTGACGTACGTGGAACTGCACCTGGCATATTAGCAACTGCATAATGAACAACGCCATGTTTTTCGTAAGTTGGGTTATCATGAGTTGTAATACGA
>NZ_KV827834.1:93451-125331 GCF_001836235.1 Bacillus sp. HMSC036E02
ACCACCTTGGTCAATCGCGATATCTACAACGACAGAACCTGGTTCCATTGATTGAATCATTTCTTCAGTTACAAGTTTTGGCGCTTTTGCACCTGGAATTAATACTGCACCAATAACAAGGTCAGATTCTTTAACAGCTTCTGCAATGTTATATGGATTAGACATTAATGTTTTTACTTGGTTACCGAAAATATCATCTAATTGACGAAGACGTTCTGCACTTAAGTCAATGATTGTTACATCTGCACCTAAACCTACTGCAATCTTAGCTGCGTTTGTACCAGCTTGACCACCGCCGATGATTGTTACTTTGCCGCGTTTTACCCCTGGAACGCCTGCAAGTAAAATACCTTTACCACCTTTGTTTTTCTCAAGGAATTGTGCACCGATTTGTGCAGCCATACGACCAGCTACTTCACTCATAGGTGCAAGTAATGGTAAAGAACGATTGTCTAATTGTACTGTTTCATATGCGATTGATGCAACTTTGTTATCGATTAATGCTTTCGTTAATTCTGGTTCTGGAGCTAAGTGTAAGTATGTGAATAAAATTAAACCTTCACGGAAATAGCCGTATTCACTTGCTACTGGCTCTTTTACCTTCATAACCATATCTTGATTCCATGCTTCTTCAGCAGTTTCTACAAGTTTCGCACCAGCTTGTACGTATTCTTCATCCGTAAAGCCAGATCCTAAACCTGCTCCTTTTTGAACAAAAACTTCATGACCATTTTGTACTAAATGTACTGCTCCCGCTGGCGTCATTGCCACACGGTTTTCATTGTTTTTAATTTCTGTTGGAATACCGATACGCATGATTAGTTCCCCCTTGAGTTATGAAATGACCCCTGAATCATTTTTTAAAGCGCTTTCTACGCTCTTATATTTTAACATAATATCTCAATATTTGACAAAAAAATAACACGAGTTTTCCGATAGATTTAATTTTATATTAAAGGACAGTATTATCCGCACCTCTCAGCACAATGGATAAACTGTCCAATTATTCGAAACTTCATCTTATTTTATTCTATCGATGTCTATGAATAACATCCACTGCACCAGTCACTTCAATAATTGTACCGGTAATCATATCGGAATCGTCCTCACATAAAAACGAAATGGTTCTTGCAATATCTTCACCTGTTCCAGATCTACCAATCGGTGTGTTATGCTCTTTCAGCTGACGTGCTTCTTGAATAGTTGCCTCTTTCATCTCGCCTATAATATCACCAGGACATACCATGTTCGCAGTAATACCATACTCCGCTTCTTCATAAGCAACTGTTTTCGTTAATGAAACAAGTCCTACTTTCGCTGCGGCAAAAGCTGAACGATAAATCCATCCCGGTGCACTATCCGCCCCTTGAAATCCGTAATTAATAATACGGCCAAAGTTCTGTTTTCTCATGACCGGAACGACAAGTTTTAATAAATGAAATACCGCTGTTAAATTTCCCTGAATCATTTCATTCCATTCATCTTCTTCATAATCAACTAACTTTTTTCGTTCAAATACATATGGACCAGCATTATTAATTAAAAAGTCAATTTTGCCAAAACGGCTCATCGCTTTTTCTACTATTTTATGTAAATCTTCCTTTTTCGTGACATCCGCTTGCACGAATTGTAGACGCTCTTCCACATCTTTATATGTTTCTTTCATCGTTTCCATAGCCGTGATATCGCTATGGTACGTTACTGTTACTGAATAGCCTTTAGCCAATAATTTTTCTGTTACTTGCTTTCCTAAACCTTTCGTACCGGCTGTAATGAGCGCATGTCTCACAAAACTGCCCCCTTTTAAATTGCTATACTTCATATGTAACAAGTTCTCGCTCCAATTACAACTAAAATGAATTGAAACAGAGTTTTCAAAATTCTGTAACGTTTCTGGCAAGCACGTTACCAAAATTTGTTTTATAATTAAGTTGTAAACAGTTATAAAACAGATTGGGAGGAATTTACTATGAATAATACATATACAAATATTTTAATCGCGGTGGATGGTTCTAAAGAAGCAGAAAAAGCCTTTAAAAAAGCAATTCAAGTCGCAAAGCGCAACAATGCAACATTAACAATTGCTCATATCGTTGATGTAAAAGCATACTCAGCAGTAGAAGCTTATAGCCGTGCAATTGCGGAACGTGCAAATCTATTTGCAGAAGACTTATTAGAAGACTACAAAAAAACTGCGCTTGAAGCTGGTCTTGAAAAAATTGAAACTGTATTAGAATTCGGTAATCCTAAATCAAAAATTTCAAAAGAAATTGCTCCAAACCATAAAGTAGATTTAATTATGTGTGGCGCGACTGGTTTAAATGCTGTTGAGCGTTTCCTAATTGGTAGCGTCTCTGAACATATTATTCGCTATGCGAAATGCGATGTCCTTGTTGTTCGTGGTGATGAAGAGCAAGGTGAGCTTTAATTTATAGATAAAACACCAAGTCCACATAGGCTTGGTGTTTTTCATTTTATAAACTTCACTATAAACACAAGACATGCTACGACAACAACGGTAATTGCCAACACATAAGGCGGAAGAAACTTCAAAGACCATAACGCCATCATGATTGTCGCGATCGTTAAGTACGTTTGCTTTGCATCTGCTGTCATTTTTTTACGAAGTAAGAAGACGTACAAATAGCCAATTGGCGGCGTAATGAAGTAAAGAACATATATGATTTTTGATTTTAAATACCATTTTTGTTCTCCAAGTTTCTTTATATCCCCTTCTATTCTCTTATGCTCTTGTTCTCTCGCTTCTTCTACAAGCGGGTCTTCCTCTTCTCCTCGCTTTTCTTTCATATAAGGAAGAAAGTGCATAAAAAAATAGTATGCGAATACGAACGCTCCAAATCCAATATTTAATCTTTCTAATGGAATATGTTCACTAAAAAAAGCAGCAGTAAGCACTAAAGACAAACAGTACGTCATCATCCAAAATGAACGTTTTCTCTTTTTTTGTTCCATTTCTTTTTTATCTTGTACATATTTTCTTTTCGAAAACCATATTGAAATACAGCAGTCTACTACAAATAGAATAAAGATAAGTATCCCGACGTGTACTGTTTCTACATCCTCAAATGAAAACATATTTGGGAATGCAACGTGTAATACAATTAGCGTGTACAAAATTAACCCTATAAAATAAATACGTCTCATTTTCCATCCCTTTCTTATTTCCTAACATTACGTTAACATACATTTTTTAGAAATAGACGGACAAAATATATATGTGTAAAAAAGGAGGATGCAACATGGATGATTCTGAACGTATTATTTTAGATGTGAATGGGAAAGAACTCGAAATGCTAGATACGATTCGTACTCATTTTAAAGAGAAACATGGCGTTGAACTAAGTAACGGTGCATTACTTAGAGATTTGATGGATATTGAGTATATTCGAATTACGGAAGATCGACATAAGTATGATTAATTTGTGGCTATAAAAAAAGAAGGTAAGCTTCTCTCCATCAAGATTAGCGTACCTTCTTCCCTATAAAATCAATCAACTTCCAACAAACTCTCCAACTAACCCCTTCGCCTTCTCCAAAGCGTTTTTGATTTGTTCAAATCCTGTTCCACCCGCACTATTACGACGCTTTACAGCCGCATATGGTGAAAGAACTTCATACAAATCTTCTTCAAATAAAGAGCTCATTTCTTGATATGTTTCAAGCGGGACATCTAATAAATAAATTCCTTTTTGTGTGCAATGTAGCACTAACTTCCCAACAATTTCATGAGCTTGACGGAATGGTAGTCCTTTGTTTGCTAAATAGTCGGCAATTTCTGTTGCGTTGGAGAAATCTTGCGTCACAGCTTGCCCCATTTTTTCTTTGTTTACAGTCATCGTTTCAAGCATGCCCGCCATAATATGAAGGCATCCTTCTACTGTTTTTACTGTATCAAACATTCCTTCTTTATCTTCTTGCAAGTCTTTATTGTAAGCGAGCGGTAATCCTTTCATTACTGTAAGTAAACTGAATAAATTACCGTATACTCTGCCTGTTTTACCACGGATTAGTTCTGCCATATCCGGGTTTTTCTTTTGCGGCATAATGCTGCTTCCAGTTGCGTATTGATCGCTCATTTCAATAAATTGAAACTCTTGGCTACTCCATAAAATAAGTTCTTCACAAAAGCGCGATAAGTGCATCATAAGCATAGATGAGTTACTTAGGAACTCCAGTATGAAATCACGATCGCTTACTGCATCTAAACTATTTTCATATATTCCATTAAATCCAAGAAGCTCCGCACTATATTCTCGGTCAATCGGGAATGTCGTCCCAGCTAGCGCTCCTGCTCCTAATGGGGAGATATTAATACGCTTTAACGAATCTTCATAACGATTTACATCACGCTCTAACATCCAAAAATAAGCGAGAATATGATGAGCAAATGAAATCGGCTGGGCACGTTGCAAATGCGTATAGCCAGGCATAATCGTTTCAATATTATTTTCTGCTTGATGAACAAGAACAGTTTGCAATTGCTTTGTAGCTTTTATAATATGTTCTACCTTTTCTTTTAAATACAAATGCATATCCGTTGCCACTTGATCGTTACGGCTTCGGCCTGTATGAAGTTTCCCTCCTACTTCGCCAATTTGTTCAATTAACATCTTTTCGATATTTAAATGAATATCTTCTGCTTCTACTGAAAATTGTAGCTTATTCTCTTTTGCTTCTTTCAATAAATATTGAAGACCTACCTTTATTTTCTCTGCTTCTTCTTTCGTCACGATGCTCTGCTTTGCTAGCATCGTGACGTGTGCAATACTCCCGTTTATATCTTGATTTACTAATTGTTGATCGAAGGAGATGGATGCTCCAAACTCTTCAACCCATGCTTCCGCTTCTTCTGTAAAACGTCCGCCCCAAAGTTTGCTCACGCTTCCACCTTCTTTTGATTCACTTGGCTGTATACTTTCGTCGGTAAACCAAATAATGAAATGAATCCAACTGCTGCATCATGATTAAATTCGTCCTGGGCAGTATATGTTGCTAATTTTTCATCGTATAAAGAGTACTCAGATTTACGTCCTTCTACAATCGCATGACCTTTAAATAATTTCACACGCACTGTACCTGTTACATTCTTTTGCGTTTCTTGTAAAAATGCATGAAGCGCTTGTTTTAAAGGTGAGAACCATAAACCGTTATAAATAAGTTCTGTTATTTTCTGTTCAATCACTGGTTTAAAATGTGCTACTTCTTTTACGTGTGTTAAATCTTCCAACTCTTTATGCGCAGTGATTAACGTCATTGCTGCTGGGCATTCGTATACTTCACGAGATTTAATACCGACAAGACGATTTTCTACGTGATCAATACGTCCAACGCCGTGTTTTCCAGCGAGCGCATTTAACGTTTTAATTAATTCTGCAAGTGAATATGCAGTGCCATTTAAAGTAGTCGGTACGCCTGCTTCAAATCCGATTTCTACAAACTCTGGTTTATTCGGTGTATCTTCTAACGCCAATGTCATCTCATATGCATCTTCTGGCGGCGCTGCCCATGGATCTTCTAAAATTCCACATTCGTTGCTGCGTCCCCATAAGTTCTGATCGATTGAAAACGGGCTATCTAAATTAATCGGAATTGGTACATCGTTTTCTTTTGCATATGCAATTTCTTCTTCACGTGACCATTTCCATTCACGTACAGGCGCAATCACTTCTAAGTAAGGATTTAATGCTTGGATAGAAACTTCAAAACGAACTTGGTCATTTCCTTTTCCTGTACATCCGTGTGCAACTGCAGTTGCGCCTTCTTGTTCTGCGATTTCTACTAATTTCTTTGCAATAAGCGGACGAGATAATGCAGAGACAAGAGGGTATTTTCCTTCGTATAATGTGTGTGCTTGCATCGCCATCAATGCATATTCATTCGCGAATTCTTCTTGAACGTCAATCATATATGATTTAATTGCACCTACTGAAAGTGCCTTTTCTTTTACAAATGCTAAGTCTTTACCTTCCCCTAAATCTAAACAAAGCGCGATAATATCATAATTTTTCTCTTGTAACCATTTAATTGCAACAGAAGTATCAAGACCTCCGGAATATGCTAATACAACTTTTTTCTTCTTCATTTTGCATCCCCCTAAAGAATAAATATTCATTTTCTTTTATAATAATTCACACTTTACCACCTTTCACAAAATGTATCAAGAGTCATTTTCAAATTTTTTCAAACAATTTCGTCGAACTTCTTTCTGTTTTTCTGTACAATATAAGCAGGAAAACGGGGGTGAACTTATGGAAAAGTATTTCTTATACGATGAACATCTAGGAATTGAAATTCCGCATTTACAAGAAGACTGGGAAGAAATCCCCGAAAAAATGCAACATGCTATTTTACTAAAATGGGAACAAGTTCGCGGGAAAATTCCTGATCGTATAAAAGAACTTGAGCACTATATTAATACAAAACAACATTATTTATATAACGAAGAAGACTTCGAAGTTTCTTGTAAACTAAATTCAGAAATTGCCGATCTTGCTTCCATCATTAATGACCTTTGGCTTTGGTATCGACTCACTCAAAATGTATCTGAGGGGAAAGCACACCAATGAAAAAAGCATGCCCCTCAATTACTTTGGGTCATGCTTTTTTGTCATAACATGATTTACAATATATCTCTTGTGCTGTTTTTGCCAAACACACATCAAAAGGGCCAACTAATATACTTCTTTCTTTCGGCAACTTTACAAAAGCAACAAGCTCTTCTTCATATTGAATTTTTTTCTGACATGAAATACATATTAATTCTTTTCTTTTGAACATTCCTTTTAGCATACCTTCACTCTCCCCTTCATCTATCTATATTAATATACTCTCATAATAGTTAAGACTTGTAAAAAAATGACACATTCCGAATCTAATGATTCATATACTATGTACAAAAGGAGGTCTACAGCTTATGCGTGCTTTCGTTATTATCGCTTTAACTTTTTTAAGTGTGATTAGTTGGGATGCGTTTTTTAAAGATAAAAGTGATGAAAAGAATACAACGGAATAAAACCCTTTTTTTCTTACTTATTGGACAAACCGTTACAAACTGTCCAATCCTCCGAAATAACTTAGGCTTTTCTACAAAAATATTTAAACATAACATTTTTTGTAGATTCCCTCCGTTTATTGTCGGTTTCCATCCGCATACATTTTTTAAAAGTATGATATAATAGTATAAATCTTGAAGGAAGGGATTTTGATATCATGATCGCTCGAAGGAGCATGTGGCATCGTATTGACGAATCATACACGTAGCGTATTTTTCAGCTCAGATACTTTAGTCTAGCGAAAAAAATACGAGAGTGGGGAAATTATGATTGCCCGAAGGATAATTTGGCAAAAAAAAGACTCTTCTTACACATAGCGTTTTGTTTAGGACTTAATTGTTACTAACTAAACAAAACAAAGAAGAGCAGGATTGCTAAATGACGAATCCTACTCCACGTTTTGTTTAGTCGTTTTAAGACTTAAACTAAAACGAAGGTAGGGAGAATTGATGGACGAGAGGATTATTCGTTATTTCTTCAGCGACATATAGCGTAGTTAGTTTTTTCGTAAACTAACTGAAAGCTACATGTGAGCTCGTAGTTAGTTTACAACACAAAAAGGACTACTAACTACGGAAAGAAGGAATAACGATGAGGAACATCCAAAGTCGGCAAATTATTAAAGAAATTTTTATGGTTTTAATCGGTTCATTTATTTTAGCAGCAGCGCTATATCACATTCACTTCCAAAACCACTTAACAGAAGGTGGCTTTGTAGGAATTGCACTATTCATTCAAAACTTTTATGATATTTCACCATCTATTTCAACTGTATTAATGGATATCCCAATTATTTTACTGTGCGCTTCATTTTTAGGTAGAAAAATGGTTGGTTATTCATTCCTAGGTTCAATTTCATTCGGAGTATTTTATTCCTTTATGGAAAATTATTCTCCATTTACGGTAGATTTATCAAATAACTTATTTATAGCTGCAGTAGTTGGCGGTGCGTTAGCTGGTATTGGACTCGGTTTTATATTGCGATTTGGCGGTGCAACCGGTGGAGACGATATTTTAACAATTGTATTAAGTAAACGAACTCGTTTTACAATTGGGCAAATTTTCTTCGTCTTTGACGCGATTGTTCTTGCGCTTTCATTATATTATTTAAATTGGACAGAAATTGCTTTTACTATTCTTTCGATTGCCGTACAGGCAAAAACATTGGATTTAATTTATTATCCAAAAACAGAAAAAACAGCAGAAAAACAGCCAGTATCTGTTCCAATGTCCAAAAAACATGCAACAAATTAAAAAAGCGAAAGGCTTCGGCCTCTCGCTTTTTTTATGCTCTTTTTTCTTTCTCGACTATATGGCGCACTTGATAAAATCTATTTGCAAATTCAGTAACGTTTCTTGTTAAACGATAATTCACTGTAGATCCAATTGCCATTCCAATTACCGGTATACCTTGGAATAATTTACGACGAAGAGCATAAATCGAAAATGTCTTCAAAATTTGTTTTAACACAACCTCAGTAGAAGCTGTTTGTAGCACTGCTTCGTCTCCTTCGTAGAAGAACGAATCTTCTTGCTCCAGCTCTTGCAATAAATTGTACCATGCGTATTGCTGAAGTCTTCCTGGTAGTAATGACGCATGAAACACCTTTAACGCAAGCATCATTTCATACGGCTTGTTCACATCATGTCCAAATGATGTTGCAATAAGTTGGACTGCCTTCACATTTAATGCGATCATAACCGGAAAATCCGCCGTTAATAATAATAAACCTCCAGCACCTGTTGCCCCGCCTTGTACAAATGAATATAGACGATGACGTGCTGTTTGCTGCTCTGCTATGTATGTTAATT
The DNA here is from genome assembly GCF_001836235.1 of Bacillus sp. HMSC036E02. Taxonomy (NCBI): domain Bacteria; kingdom Bacillati; phylum Bacillota; class Bacilli; order Caryophanales; family Bacillaceae; genus Bacillus; species Bacillus sp. HMSC036E02. Next base: position 102,337 of record NZ_KV827834.1, read on the forward strand.
GATCAATAGATAATGCTTTCAAATCTTCAAGCTGTTCAATCGATTCATCAAATAATCTTGATGTTCCTAAAATCCGATTACGTGCATCTAACTGTGCTTGTGAACTTTGAATAAATGCATGCAAATGAAAGAGCCATCCATCTGCTTTCGTGAAGAATTCTTTTCGCTTTTTCTCAGGTAATTTCGCAACTGTAGTATGTAACCATTTATCAAACACTTTTTGAAAATCGGTCGCTTCTTGCTCAACTAATTGCGCTTCCCATTCTTTTATATTGTCTAAAATGGCTTGTTCTCGCTTCGATCGCATCGTAACAACCACCTCGTTCGATTTTTTTCTATTGTAACATATTTCTGCTTATTCTTTGCAAATATGCTTGTCTATCTTTATTCACATACCATTTTTGAATGGCATAAAATATTAACAAAAAGGATGAGATAAATCACATGAATCTATCCGATATAAAAAAAGAATATAATGCGGTATTCAGCTTAGGACAAAACTGCTGGCCTGCTTGGGCATTATATCAATTAGAATTATCACCATTTTTTGGCGTTATTGATTTTATGCTAAGCCCCTCATTAGAAAAAGTGAATGTATTATTACAAAATCGATTTGACCGCTTTTTAAATTTCGAAAATTTATCCTTCATCTCATTTTGGGATGATGATGCAAAATTAAGATTAAGGGACAACCTTTATGAAATTGACTCCTGTCATGACTTTAAAACAGATGTAAACACACCAACTTCTTGGCCTTCTTATACAGAAATTAAGTTAAACTATGAACATCGTATTAATCGTTTTCTAGCTACAATTGAAACGGCAGAATCCATATTATTTATTCGAACTGGAGGAACATATGAAGAAGCATGTTCCCTAGAACAAATTTTATCTCAAATCGTTACACATACATTCTCTGTCCTGTTACTAATTCCTGCCGATATACCAACTATCACCCAAGAAGATTGGGGATTACAACGTGTTTGCGTTATGAAATGTCCTATTATGGATGTATACCAATACAATGAAGCATTTTGGAAAGACTTATTTGATGGAATTACGATTAGACCACATTCTTAAATACATGACACCTTTACTACAAAACATATTATAATCTTCCTTATACAAAAAAATAAGGAGTGATTGTATATGTATCCACGTGCAAAGGCTTTTGGCATTGCTATACATCACGGGCGTCTTCTCGTACAAGAATATCATTCAGCCGATGAAACATTTTACCGACCTCTTGGTGGTTCAATTGAACTTGGTGAACAATCAGCACATACCGTTATTCGTGAATTTAGGGAAGAGCTTCATACAGAAGTGGAAATCACCAATTATTTAGGTTGTTTAGAAAATGTCTTTCATCTAGATGGAGACATTGGTCATGAAATTATTCAACTATATTCTTTGCGTTTATTAGACACGTCACTATATGAAATGAAAATATTAAATATACAAGATGAGGAAACAGTAACATATGCGAAATGGATTCCTATTACGGCATTCATTCAGAAAGAAAAAATATTATATCCGGATGGAGTTTTAAAATACATCCAAAAGAAAAAAGACGAAATCCTATAGGATTTCGTCTTTTTTTTCATATATTAACCAATATCTCCAAGACGTAGTACGTCACGAGCAATCATAACTTCTTCGTCAGTTGGAATTACGATAATTTTTACTGGAGAGTGTGGGAAGCTGATGAATGCTTCTTCACCGAATACGTTATTACGTTTTGCATCGAAGTATACGCCCATGTACTCAAGGCCTTCTAATACGCGCTCACGAATAATCGCACTGTTTTCACCTACACCAGCTGTGAAGATGATTGCGTCTACACCTTTCATACGAGCAGTGTAAGAACCGATGTATTTGTGGATACGGCTTACGAATACATCAAGTGCTACTTTCGCACGGTGGTCGCCTTCTTCTTCTTTCGCAATGATGTCACGTAGGTCACTAGAGTAACCAGTAAGACCTAACATACCACTCTTCTTGTTTAATACGTTAACTACTTCTTCTACTGTTTGGCCTGTTTTTTCCATGATGTATGGAATTAACGCAGGGTCAAGGTTACCAGAACGTGTACCCATTGTTACACCAGCAAGTGGAGTGAAGCCCATAGAAGTATCAATAGATTTACCGCCTTCTACTGCTGCGATACTTGCACCGTTACCTAAGTGACAAGAAAGTAAGCTTAAGCTTTCAATTGGACGACCTAATAATTCAGCCGCACGCTCAGTTACATATTTATGAGAAGTTCCGTGGAAACCGTATTTACGGATGCCGAATTTTTCATAGTACTCATATGGTAAGCTGTATAGGAATGCAGATTCCGGCATTGTTTGGTGGAATGCTGTATCGAATACTGCTACTGCTGGTACGTTTGGTAATACTTCTTGGAATGCTTTAATACCAACAACGTTTGCTGGGTTATGAAGTGGTGCTAAATCGCTTAATTCTTCGATATCAGCTAATACTTCATCAGTAATTAAAACAGAATCAGCAAATTTTTCGCCGCCGTGAACAACACGGTGACCGATACCGCCAATCTCATCTAGAGATTTAACGATTCCGTTTTCAGTTAATTTTTTTAGAAGCATATTAACTGCTACTGCGTGATCTGGAATGTTTGTAATTTCTTTTTGTTTTTCGCCATCTACAGTAATAGTGAAGATACTATCTTCTAAACCGATACGTTCTACTAAACCTTTTGTTAATACTGTTTCACTTGGCATTTCAAATAATTGGAATTTTAAGGAAGAGCTTCCTGCGTTAATCGCGATGATTTTTGACATCTAGTCTTTCGCCCCTTTTTCTCTTGGTAGTTGTGTGGATGTTTCCACAAACCGCTCGATTTTATCTGATCAAATTCACTAAATATGAAAACGTTTCATCATTAGCAAATTTTATACTCACGATTTTAATTTAAACATCGTCCGACATATATTTCAAGTGAAAAAATTGTAACACCAAGAAAAAATATATATTACAGATTTCAAAAAAATTCAGTTAAATCTTGTATATATTTAAAAATATGACATATTATATAAAACTGTACTACATGAATCACTAATGCTGTTACATATACCTAGCTTTATTTATGTGTTGCAAACCAAGTATTTAATTGATCCATAATGTCTTCCATCGCCTTCATGTTAGAGAATTTAGGCAACTCCACTAATAACGCCTGTTTTGGCATTGTTACATTAGCGCCTTTCTTTTGGAGAACAAATATACTTTTTGCATTTTTCTCGTTTTTAAACATGGAAACAGGAAGCTGTAATAACCCTTGAATAAAGCATGTTTCTTTAATAAATGCATGTAATTTTGGTGCCTGGTCACTTTCAAAAATGAAGTTTGGTACTAAGAAGAATAAGTACCCGCCCTCTTTCGTATGTTTCACACTTTGTTCAATAAATAAGTGATGGGCATATGACATTCCTTCATCTGCTTTTAATTTATATTCACTTGCACCGATTTCGTTTGGATAATAACCAACTGGCAAGTCTGAAACGACTGCATCAACTGGATCGATATAAAGTGGTGCTAGTCCATCTTGATGGAAGAATTCGATTGCATGCTTTTGTAAATTTGCATTTACTAAAGCAAGTTTAATTAGCACTTCATCCACTTCTACACCAAATCCACTCATTGTTAGTCCTTCTTTAGCGCTATTAAACACTGTAGTCATTAAGTTACCTGTTCCAATTGCAGGATCTAAAACTGTAATTTCATTTTGACCTTGCATAAATTTATGGAATAAGTAACTCATGAACATCCCAACTGCATCAGGTGTCATTTCGTGATTCGCTTGTACGCCTTCTTTCATTCCTTTTAAGATGGCTAACTGAAATGCTTTACGAATTTCTTCACCTTTATATGTTTCTTCATTAAACGTACTATATTCACGATTCAGCCTTTCAATTGCTGATTCGGATAATTCCTCTTGTAAAATCGCTCCCTCAAACAAGTTATCACCTGTTTCTACAAGCGCCTCTAAATATGTTACATCTAATTCTTTACGTAAAACTACCGCAGAAGAATCAAAAATAGAAAATAATGTTTCTACTGTCTGACTCACGTACATTCCTCCTTCTCTCTTTTACACATAACTTATATCATACCACAAAGTGTTTTTTTCCAAAAAGAAAAAGCGACCTCCTGTAAAGAGCTCCCTTTTAAGTTATATATGATATAACGTTTTTTCTCATATATCGATGCCGTTACAGAGCAATATATGAGAAAAAACGACCTCTTTATAAGAGGTCATTTCCTTCACATTACTTCGCAGATTTAGCTGCTTCTAATGCTGCTTCATAGTTTGGATGGCTTGTACCTTCGCTTACGTACTCTGCGTAAACTACTTTGTCGTTGCTATCTACTACGAATACTGCACGAGCAAGTAAACGAAGCTCTTTCATTACTAAGCCGTAAGCTTCACCGAATGAAAGGTCACGGTGGTCAGAAAGTGTTACAACATTTTCTAAACCGTTTGCTGCACACCAGCGTTTTTGAGCGAATGGTAAATCAGCGCTAATTGTTAATACTTTCGCGTTTTCAATACCTGCTGCATCTTGGTTAAAACGACGTGTTTGTGCATCACAAACACCTGTGTCGATTGAAGGTACAACACTAATTAATTTCACTTCGCCTTTGTATGTTTCTAAACTTACTGGAGATAAGTCGTTTGCTAATACTTGGAAGTTTGGCGCTTGATCGCCAACTTTAACTTCTGTTCCAACTAAAGTCATTGGATTACCTTTAAAAGTTACGTTTGCCACTTGAAAATCCTCCCTTATTTAAACAAAATATGTACAATGTAAATGATAGTTTGTCCCTATCGATAATGCAAATAAAATCGCTTTATTTACAAAAAAATTAAAGAAGCTAACCTATTGATTAGCTTCTTTATTCGTTAAATTTGAAATTCAGGATCATCTTCTTTTCGTTTATCCATCATTTCTTTCACTTTATCAACAGCTTGTGGAGCTAATTCAATTATTTTATCGATGACGTGTGTTTGTTTATCTAAGTGCAATACTTTCACACCATCTCCATTTATAACAAGAAAGGCAACAGGATTAATAGAAACTCCTCCACCACTTCCCCCGCCAAATGGATGGCGGCCTGAATGTTCTACTTTACCAAATTCACTTCCACCAGCAGCAAATCCAAAACTTACTTTCGAAACAGTAAGAATTACACTTCCATCTGCCGCTTTAATTGGGTCACCAACAATGGTATTTACATCAGTCATTTGTTTTAAATGCTGCATTGCGGTTGTCATTAAACCTTGAATTGGATGGTCCATTCTATATCCCCCCTATGCTTGAACAGATTTTTCTGTCATACCAGATCTTTGCTTCCTCATAAATATGAGCAATTTCACCGCTGTTTTTATAGTGCGGAATATCCGAAAAGATGCTGTTAACTCACATCTTGACGCAAATCCTTTCCCTTGAAAAACAGGAGTAATTTCAAATTCTGGTACATCGACAATATGCATATATTGTCCGACAACTCCAGCAGCCATACCTTTTGTCCCCCATGCATATCCAGTGACAATTCCAGTACTAGCTGCGTCGCCTGCTCCAATTTGTGTATGCCATTTCCAACCATTGATTTTCACTCGTTTGAGAAAATCTTTAACAATAGTATGAACTTCTTGAAGCTTTTTTATCAGTTCACCAATGCTGTCAAGTTGCGCCATAATTTTATTATCGAGTCCGCCGTCCTCTTCAGCTTTTTCGATTTTCTGTCCTGTCTTTTTCTGCTGTTTTTCAATTCTTTCCAACACATCAAATGTATATCGAATCATCCATATTTTCACTTGAAGCAAACATTGCTTTTCCATTTCTGAATATAAAAATGTCACCTTAAGCTTTATTTTCGACAATAGTATAAACAAAATAAAAAGAAGAAGAATTATTATTCCAATTACGAACCACTTCATACGTATCATCCTTTCACTCCGTACCCATTATCGACAACTTTATTCATCATTAAACAGGGTTCTATAAGATTGAATATAAAAATTTTTCTAAAAATAAAAAGGTATTTTGACAATTTATATCGAAATATATTATTTGAACATATCATCAGGGAACGGACTCTAATGATATGTAGCACGAAAAACAGAAAATTTAACTGCAGTGGAGGGATACATAATGGCAGATCGTCGCAATTTATTTTTCTTTTATGGTGATGACAAAGCAACGCTCGTTGAAAAAATGAAACCAATCTATCGTATTTTAGAAGAGAATGGATTTACCATATTAGATCATCCAAAAAATGCAAACGCTATCGTCAGTGTTGGAGATGATGCAACCTTCTTACAAGCCGTTCGTAAAACTGGTTTTAGAGAAGATTGTTTATACGCAGGGATTTCTACGAAAGATGAAATTTCTTTCTACTGCGATTTCCATATTGATCACGTTGATACAGCCCTTCAAGAAATTACAAAAAATGAAATTGAAGTGCGTAAATATCCAACAATTCAGGTAGATGTAGATGGCAGTACATCTTTCCATTGTTTAAATGAGTTCTCATTACGTTCTAGCATTATTAAAACATTCGTTGTAGATGTTCACGTTGATGATTTATATTTCGAAACTTTTAGAGGGGACGGTTTAGTAGTTTCTACCCCAACAGGAAGTACTGCTTACAATAAATCATTGCATGGTGCAGTTGTTGACCCGCTTATCCCATGTTTCCAAGTAAGCGAACTAGCATCTTTAAACAACAACACTTACCGTACGCTCGGTTCACCTTTCATTTTAAATCACGAACGTACATTAACTTTAAAACTAAGACCAGACGGTAACGATTATCCTGTTATCGGCATGGATAACGAAGCGCTTAGTATTAAACAAGTGGAAAAAGCTGTTGTACGCTTAAGCGATAAACAAATTAAAACAGTTAAATTAAAAAACAACTCTTTCTGGGAAAAAGTACAGAGAACGTTTTTATAGGATTAAAATAACCGCAGAATTATGGAATTCCATAATTCTGCGGTTATTTATTTACCCCGATTGGCGCGGACAATAATCTCTTACTATCCGGCCGTTATTCTTGTCAGTTTTTGTCGGTAAGTCGATATATTCCGATAATCGCTCATATATTTTTACGCATCTTTTCTATAGACAACTTGGCCATCTATTACGGTCATTTCTGCTTGTACTTCTTTTATTTCTTCTGCCTCAATTTCAAACATATTGCGGTCTAATATTGTAAAGTCTGCTTCATATCCTTTTGTAATTTGCCCTCGCTTCGCTTCTTTTCCAATTGCATAGGCACTTCCTGTTGTAAATAAAGAAACAGCCTCATATACCGTTAATCTTTCCTCAGGCATATAGCATACACCGTCAATAAAACTTCTACGTGTAACAGCGCTATATATACCTAGAAACGGATTTACTTGTTCAATGGGGGCATCTGAGCCACCATTACAATGTAGCCCTGCTTCCAGTAATGTCTTCCAAGCATACGCATAACGAAGACGGCGCTCTCCTAGTTTTTCAATGACTGACGGAAAATCTGATGAAAGAAAGACTGGCTGTATATCTATAATGACTTGCAAGTTTTTCATTCTTTCAATTAACTCCTCACGAGCAAGCTGACAATGAATAATGCGGTCACGTAACCCTTTTGCTGGTGGATATAATTCGAGTGCATCAATGACATATTCAAGCGATAAATCACCGATAGTATGAATCGCAACTGGCATATGTAAATCTCGTGCTTTCTTCACTAATTCTGCAAGTTCTTCACATGAGAAAATCGCAACCCCATTCGTTTCCTTCGCATCTTCATACGGTTCACTTAATAATGCTGTTCTTCCGCCAAAAGAACCGTCAGAAAAAATTTTCATTGCCCCAAATTCAATATAATGTTCATTTTCATATTCTTTTCGTTCATGTGCTACTTCATGGTGAACGAGCAAATGGGCTTTAAATGGCATTTCTTTTATCACATGAGAAAACGCATTATGCGTTTTTCTAAAACCACCATAATAATTTAAATCTTCCGTATGCCCGCCAACAAGTCCGTATTTCCAGCAATCTTTAATCGCTGTTTGCAGAGCTCTTTGTAAATAAGCTTCATCAATTTCTGGCTGAACATGTTTAATTAATTCTTGCCCTTGTTCATATAAAAGTCCTGTTAACTTATTTGATGAATCCCTGCCAATTTTCCCGCCTTTTGGATCTTCTGTCGCTTCTGTTATATTCACTTCTTGCAGTATGTATGAATTCACCCATGTAACGTGACGACAAACTCTCTTTAATAAAATAGGATGGTCTTTCGAAATTTCATCTAAATCACGCGCGTGAACATCTTTCGTATCTGTAAAGTTATTTTCATTCCATCCTTCTCCAATAATCCAAGAGCCCTTTGGAGCTTCTTCCACTCGCTTCTGAACAAGAGCCAGTACTTCGCTATAAGATGTACAATTTGATAAATCTAGACGGAGTAATCTCTCTCCATGCCCAATAAGATGCATATGGCTATCAACGAGACCTGGGATCATTGTTTTTCCTTTTAGGTCATGTAACTTTACGTTTGAATATCTGCTTTCTAATTCTCCCTTATTACCAGCATCAACAATTATGCCGTTTTCAACGTAAACAGCGTCCACTTTTTCATTTTCTTCTCTCATTGTGTAAATGGTGCCGCCATACCAAATTTCTCCCATATATCCCATCTCCTTTATTTTTTATTGTATAAAAAAAAGCACCATTTCAAAACATGGTGCTTTTCTAAAAATTACTTTTGTTCAGTAGTAGACGTTGTAACTTGCCATTCAATATTAAATTTATCTTTTACTTGTCCGTATGCTGGGCTCCAGAATGTTTCTTGAAGTGGCATGATAACTTCTCCACCTTCTTGTAACTTATCGAATACTTCTTTTGCTTTTTCTGCATTACTAATTTGAATTGCGATTGTTACTTGAGATCCGATTGCATGTCCTTGACCTGGGAATGTATCAGAAATCATAAGATCCGTATTACCAACTTTTAAAGTAGCGTGTAAAACACGCTCTTTCGCTTCAGCTGGAATCGGGTATTCTGGATTTTCAGGCATGTCACCAAAAGTTTGCATGACTTCTACTTTTGCATCTAAAGCCTCTTTATAAAACTGTACAGCTTCTTGCCCACTACCATCTAAAACTAAGTACGGATTAATCCCTAAAATCATACGGACACCTCTTTTTTAAGTTTATAAAATCGAACTTGTGTTCGTTTTTATATTATCATTGTTTTGCATTTCATTCAACTATTTACTTCACTGTTTTCAAAATTATTTTGACGGAATCTCCATCTCTTGTTTTCTAAGTTCAATACGGCGAATTTTTCCAGAAATCGTTTTTGGTAGTTCATCTACAAATTCAATTTTGCGAGGGTATTTATATGGTGCAGTGAGTTCTTTGACGTGTTGTTGGAGTGTTGGAATTAATGTTTCTTCGTTCTTTTCTATATTCTCTCTTAATACGATAAATGCCTTCACGACACTTCCACGAATTTCATCAGGACTTGCGACAACTGCACATTCTCTTACGTAAGGATGTTTTACAAGTGCATCCTCTACTTCAAACGGCCCGATTGTATAACCAGAGCTAATAATGATATCATCACCGCGCCCTTCAAACCAGAAGTAGCCGTCTTCATCTTTCTTCGCTTTATCACCTGTAATATAATAATCACCGCGGAATTGCATCGCTGTACGTTCATCGTCTTTGTAATATTGTTTAAAGAGGGCCGGCGTTTCAATGTGAACTGCAATATCACCAACTTCGCCTACTTTAACTGGAGTACCTTCCTCATTTACGATATCGACGTGGTTACCTGGCGTTGGTTTCCCCATTGAACCTGGTCTAATATCCATCCCTTTCATTACACCAACAAGTAATGTATTTTCCGTTTGCCCATAGCCGTCTCTCACTGTAATATGAAAGTGCTTTTGGAACGTTCCAATGACTTCTCTATTTAACGGCTCACCTGCTGATACAGCGCTATGTAATGCCTCTAAATTGTACTGGCTTAAATCTTCTACCTTTGCCATTAATCTATACTCAGTCGGTGTACAACAAAGTACATTTACCTTATTATCGTCTAATAAGTTCAGGTACGTTTTCGGTTCAAACTTACCGTGATATACAAACCCTGTTGCCCCTGATCCTAGCGTTGCTAAAAACGGGCTCCAAATCCACTTTTGCCAGCCTGGACTAGCTGTTGCCCATACAATATCATTCTCTTCAATTCCGAGCCAATTTGGAGCGCTCGTACGTAAATGAGCGTATGCCCACGCATGTGTATGAACGACACCTTTTGGATTTCCTGTCGTTCCTGACGTGTAAGATAAAAAGACCATATCTTCTTTATCTGTCTTCGCCATTTCTAACCTGTCACTCTCTGTTTCTAACGCTGTTTTTAAATTAATCCATCCATCTACTGACTGCTCGCTCAGGACAAATTTTCGAAGAGATTCCATCGCTTCTATATCATCAAACTGCCTAATATACGGCTCATAGCTTACTATCGCTTTTACTTCTCCATGTCCAATTCGATATTCTATATCTTTTTTACGTAACATTTCCGAGCTTGGAATTACGACAAATCCTGCTTTAATAGCAGCAATATACGTCATGTACGCTTCAATTAAACGCGGCATCATAATAAGAAGCTTGTCCCCTTTTTGCAAACCACTTTTTATAAAAGCGTTTCCAATTTTATTCGCACCTTGCATTAATTCAGCGTATGTAACTTCCCTTCGATTCCCTTTATCATCTTGCCAAATTAAAGCTAATTTCCCTTTATCACCCGTATATTTCTCTATTTCAGAAACTAAATTATAAGACGGTGGCGCCAACAATTCTTCTCGCTTCATAAAATATCCTCCCTTTTCTTTATGCCTCCTTTATATAATAAAGAATTTTCTGTTAATTTTGAACCCTCTTCTTTTGACAAATTTTTCAGTTCTGTCGAATTACTAAATGAAATTACATCAACTTACCGACAAATGGCAACACAAAAAAGAAAGAGCGGGAGAACCCGCTCTTTCTAAGCCATCATATGGGATTATTTTTGGTAACCGCCTAATTGTTGCTCAGCTAGTGAAACTAGACGTTTAGTGATTTCACCACCAACAGAACCGTTAGCGCGAGCTGTTGCATCAGCTCCAAGTTGAACACCAAACTCTTGAGCGATTTCGTATTTCATTTGGTCTAATGCTGATTCAGCACCAGGAACCGCTAATTTATTTGTGCTACGTGACATGTTATATCACCTCCTTGTGAGTATAGAGTGTGATAAATAACATGACTTCATACACGTTTTAGATATGGTAATTTATGGTTTAGAAAAGTTCTTCAAATTTTTCTTCTTCCGCCACTACTTCTATCGTTTGTAATACCATTGTTTCTTTGTTCGCTACAGCTTCATCGATTAATGGTGTGAAATCGTATTTCGCTTCAAAACGATTTGCTTTTTCACGTTTCGGCTTCGTCGCTGGGCTTGCTGGTGTAAATACAGTACAGCAATCTTCATATGGACGAATTGAAATATTATACGTGCCGATTTCTTCAGCGATTTTAATAATCTCTAATTTATCCATCGTAATAAGCGGACGAATAACTGGGTAGTTTGTTACTTCGTTAATCGTATGCATACTATCTAACGTTTGGCTTGCTACTTGCCCAAGACTTTCACCAGTCGTAATTGCAAGTGCGTTACGCTCCTCAGCAATACGCTCTGTAATACGCATCATCATACGGCGCATAACCGTCATTGAATAGCTAGATGGGATTTCTTTATTAATCGTTTTTTGCACTTCTGTAAACGGAACAAGGTGAAGCGTTACTCGTTTACAATACTTCGTTAACTCTTGCGCTAAATCGATTACTTTTTGTTTTGCACGCTCACTTGTGAAAGGTGGACTATGGAAGTGAACTGCTTCCACAGATACGCCGCGTTTCATCGTTAAGTACGCTGCTACTGGGCTATCAATACCACCAGAAAGAAGTACCATTACTTTTCCGCCAACGCCAACTGGTAAACCGCCAGCTCCCATACGCTCATCACACATAATGTAGCTATAACCACTGCGAATTTCTACACGTACATTTACATCTGGATTATGAACATCTACAGTAATATCTTCTGTATTTTCTAGAATGTGTCCGCCAATCTCAGGTAATAATTCCATCGTTCTCATTGGGAAATGCTTATAAGAACGGTGTACAGTAATTTTAAATGTTTTCACATCGCCTTTTACTTGTAAGAAAGCTGCTAATGCACCTTTTTTAATGTCTTCTAATTCTGATGGTACTTTCATCGCTAAGTTAAACTTATGAATACCAAATACATCTTTCAATCTTTCAGATACCGCTTCATGATCTTCACCATTTAACTGGATGTACATACGATCGTGTGTTGCATCGATTTTAATATTTGGGAATTTTTTCAGTTTGAACTTCACGTTATCTTTTAATGTGCTTACAAACTTAGAACGGTTCTTACCTTTTGTCGTCATTTCTCCGTAACGCACTAAAATATATTCATATTTCAACATAATTTCTTTACCTCATCACTTCATATAATTTTGGCATCGTCTCTTTTACAATATCTTCAAATTGTTTTACTTCTTCCATTGTGTTTTCTGGTGCCAAACTAATACGAATAGCGCTTGCAGCTGCTGCATGCGGCACTCCCATTGACACTAACACTCTGCTCACTTCATTTGCTTTTGAAGAACAAGCAGATTTCGTTGACACATATACACCGTGTTCTTCTAAAGCATGAACGACTACTTCTGGTTTTAAACCAACAAATGATACATTTAAAATGTGCGGTGCTGCATATGCAAGCGACGTGTTAATCGTTACATCTTCCATCTCTTTAAAGAAACGAACAAGCTCTGCTTGTAAACTTTGCAAATGAGCTACCTTTTCTTTCACTTGTTCCATTGTCATGCGAAGTGCTTTCACCATCGCTACAATGCCAGGTAAATTCTCTGTACCAGAGCGATACTTAAGCTCTTGTTGACCACCTGATAAAATCGGATCTAATCTTACGCCATCGCGTACATAAAGAAGACCTGTTCCTTTTACACTGTGGAATTTATGTCCAGATATTGAGCAAAGATCAATATGAGAAGCATATAAATCAAGCGGTACTTTTCCTATCCCTTGTACATGATCTACATGGAATCTTATTTTCGGATGATTCGATAATAACGTTCCAATTTCAGCAACGGGCTGAATTGCTCCAGTTTCGTTGTTCACATGAATAATTGACACAAGAATCGTATCTTCACGAAGCGCTCGTTTCACATCTTCTACCGATACAACACCATGCTCGTTAACCGGTAAGTATGTTACATCAAACCCGAGTTCTTCTAATTGCTTATATGCTTCAAACACAGACGCGTGTTCAATATTTGTTGTAATGATATGTTTACCACGCGAACGATTCCTCATCGCTATCCCTTTAATCGCAAGGTTATTTCCTTCCGTTCCACCTGATGTAAAAATAATTTCAGAAGGTTTAACACGAAGAAGCTGCGCTGCAATCGTTCTTGATTGTGTTAATAGACGCTCTGCCTCTCCTCCAAGCGAATGAATAGAAGAAGGATTACCAAAATATTTCCCAGCAACCGTCACGTACGATTGAAGAGCTTCTGGATATGGCTTCGTCGTCGCACTATTATCAAAATAGATCATCGTTCTTCCCCTTTCAGCGCTATCACATCGTATAATCATATCATAAATACGTGTCATTACGCTAAGACTACGCAAAGGTTCCGTTATATTTTAAAACGAATAACCTTACTGTATTCCGCTATTCATTATAGCAACATCGTCTGCAAAATTACACAAAAAAACAAACCCTTATGAAAGGGTTTGTTCATTGTCTACATATTCAGCTATTTTTTGAACAACGCCAGGCTCAAGTTGCTCTAATACTGAAGCCGCTTGTTCTAAAGCTGCATCGTATTGGTATTCACGGAATAATTTCTCAGCATAATTTAAACTTTCTGCTAGGTTTTCATCATGACTGCGGTAACGGTTACCGTACTGAATTAATTTTTCCACTAAATACGCTTGTCCAATTAACTCTTCTGTCATTTCAGCTACACCGTTCACAGTTGTATATGCTTCTTCTAAACTGCTATTTACAGCGTTCATATTTAACGGCTTCACTTCTAATTGTTCATATACAGCTTGCATTGCCATTTGCCCTCTTTTTAAATCTTCCATAATACTCTCTGGAAGACCTGGCAAATTCGACTTTTGCATAAAGCGTTTCGTTTCGAAAATAGTATTTCGCATTTCTTGTAACTTCTCACGTGCTTCAAATTCTTCTTTGCGCATCGCTTGCAGCATTTCTTTATATTCTGCATGAAGTACTTTTAACGTTTCACATTGCTCATAAACCTCTTCTAGTTCCTCACGAATAATAGAGAAGGCAATATCTTGTTCTGCAACGCGTAATTGTAGCATTTCAAAACGTTTCGTTAAAATGTGCATTTGCTTTTCAATTACTTTTTGAGACTCAATGTCTTTATCTTGTAACTGATAGCTTTGTTTCACAAGTTGTGTTTCTGTTTTCGTTTCAATCGTTTCGATGCGCATTTCTTCTAAATCATCATAAACAGAAAGTGTTTTTTGCTCCACATAATGTCTCGCATGTACTTCTTGTTCCAGTTGATCGTAGAAGCCATCTAAACGTGTTTTTAAGTTTTCTACTTTTTCAGCCGCTTCTGTTATATGAAGCTCCTGTATATCCATTAAACATGTTTGTAGTTGTTTCGTCATATCACGAACTTCTTTAGGGACTTCCAAATAATCTAATACATAACCTTGTCTTACCATATCATTGTGTCCGTGTAATAAATCTTCCAGCTGAACTGGTAACGTCGCTTGACACTCTACCAATAAATCTGGAATTTGGTGAATAATGATTTCTAAATCTGCTAAACCTTCTTCCAAACTAATAACAATTTCTCTCGCTTTTAAATAGTCGCCATTGTTTGTCGCTTCTTCAAAGGTTTTAAATTTCTCAGATTCAGCGTCTAGCATCTCTTCGATTTTCTGCTCTGCTGCTCCATACATATGTCTATGAGCAAGAACACTCTTTTTCATACTACGATATGTATCACGTAACCCTTCAATTTCCGAGCTATTTTTCTCATGGCTTTCTAACAATTGCTGTAATTCATTTAAAATGTCCGTAATACGATTATCAGCGTCATCTAAACCACTTATGGATTCGTTCATCGCATGCTTTGCTTTTCGGAAGGAGAATTGCGAGGCGAATTTTCGCGCTTGCGCTAAATCTTTGTCAGCTTTCGGAAGGGTTGTTGATACAATTTCATCCCATTCTTCACGCCATTTACCAAACAGTTCTTCTGTTTGACCCGTCATGTTTAAATCTTTTACCCGTTTTAGTTCATCTGCCACAGGTTTATCTTTTATCTCTTGTTTCCACTGCTCCAGTGCTTCAATATCTTTATATGAACGATTTCTTATCACAAGCTCTATCATGAGCAGCACTAGAATAGAGCTTACTACAATGATAACGATCGTCAGGATAGAATCCATGCAAAAAAGCCTCCTAGTTATATCTCTTTTTTTGTCCGTTCCGTTTATGAAATGGAAGGCATTATGTATAAAAAGGGAATTCCCCTATATTTAACAACTAACAATGTACTAATCATACCATGTAATGGTTTGTTTTTGACCTAGTTTTTTTAAAAATTTCATGTTCCTTTCAATGTGATTGTAATCTTTCTCAATATTCCGCCTACCTCACTACCTATCCTCAAATGATTGTAATAACAAACAATCTTTCGTATGGGATACGAAATAAATTTTCCGCATGAGTGGTGGTTCAACAGAAATTACATGTACATTTCCTTGCCTTACAGACTGCTCTACTGCCCTTTCTGGAAGTAACGTGATACCAAGGCCAGCTTTTACCATTGCAAGCATCGGTTCTGCGTAAGATGTTTCCACAGCTATAGTTGGTTTTACACCTATTTCATGAAACATGTTCATAATCATTTTCCTTACATCACATATTTCTGGATATACAATTAATTTTTCATTGTGCAGCTCTTCTATTTGAATGACTATCTTCTCTTTGTACGGATGATTATTTGAAATAGCACAAACAATTTTCTCTTGTTGCACTTCTTTTATATACGTAGCACCTTCTACTACTGAATCGATGAACATCGCGTCAATCTCCCGCGCTTTAAATAACTCTCTTAATACTTCCGTATGTCCGATTTGCCATTCCACTTCGAACTCATCACCTAATATATCTTTACATTCTGATATGTAATGCTCCGCTAAACTCGGTAGTATACCAATTGAAAACTTCCGGTTCTCTTGATACCCCCTCATTTCTGTTTTCACTTCATTTATTTGCTCCAAAATTGGTAACATTCTTTTTATAAATAACTCTCCTGCCTCCGTTAACTCTACTCCTTGCGCAGAACGTTTAAGTAAAGTAACCTCTAAATCCGCTTCTAACTTTTGAATTTGTTTACTAAGCGCTGGTTGAGATATATGTAAAATCTTACTTGCCTTTGATAAACTTCGCGTATGCTTCACTTCAATAAACGATCGTACTGCCTCCAAATCCATCGTACACACCTCTAACAAAAAGTTATAACCGTTATAAGAAATCGATATTTCCTCCTATAAACAATTACTCTTTATACTTATTTCATCAACTTACTATAACGAAATGTAAAGGGGAAAGATACTCTTGAACAAAAAACAAATGCTACTCGGATCCTTTCTATGCTTACTCGCCGTCACTGCCTGGGGATTTATGTTTCCTGTAATGGCAAATGCTCTGCAATTTATCGATCCATTCTTCTTCACAACGCTTCGCTATGGATCAGCAGCTATTATTTTTCTTATTTTGCTATTAATTACTGAAGGAAAGACTTCACTCCGCTTAGAAAAAAGAACACTTTCTCTATTCTTTTACGGGACAGTCGGTTTCGCGGGGTATGGTTTTCTCGTTTTCTACGGACAACAACTTGCCGGACCTTCCGGAGCAATCCATGCAGCTATGATTCAATCCCTTATGCCACTGATTGCCTTATCACTGCAATGGATAACGAAAAATCGCCGCCCACAAAACTATACATTCCTTTGTATGTTTGTTGCATTACTTGGTGTTATGCTTGTCATTTCAAAAGGAAATATTGAATTACTATTTGGAGCTGCAAGCCACTTATCAACAAATATATTGATGCTATGCGGCGTTACTTGCTGGGTCATTTATACAAACGGGGGTGCTCGTTTTCAATCTTGGTCACCACTTAGGTACACGACATTAACTTGTTTATTTGGCTCCATTTCACTCATCGTTATTGTTACTTTCTTAACGTACACAAATATAGTTACTATACCGTCACTGCGTACAGTTGTGAGCGTTCGTTTTGAGCTCTTTTATATGTCGATTATCGCAGGCGTTATCGCTGTATTTTGCTGGAATATGGGAAATCGCTATATTTCATCTATTAACGGCATATTATTTATGAATTTAGTTCCTATCCTTGCACTGATTGGTTCTATCTTTCGAGGTTATACAGTGGATAAAATTGAAATCGCTGGAGCTGCATTAACAATTATCGCGCTATTATGTAACAATTTATGGCAAAGAAAAGTAAACATAAAAATCCCCACCTCAGTTCGTTAGGTGGGGATTCTTCACATATGAACAGCTCTTGGCCATTCATGGTACATATTCGCTTTACATAATGCTTGTTCCATCCATTGCTCAATCTCTTTCGTATACATTTCTATGAAAAATGTCTCAGACGGGAAAGAATGGAGTACTTCTGATATATATTGTGGATATAAAAACGGCATACTTATCATACCTTTTAATTGCGTCATAAACATTGTAAATGATACTTTCTGAAATTCTTGTTTCATTTGTCCTTGTCTAATCATTTGTTCTATATAATATCTTTCTTTAGAAAAATAAACGGTCATCACTTCACGAATTAATGTCGTATCAAGCGAAAGCTCTCGGTAGAAGAAACGTGTTAGTTCTCTATTTTCAAATTGATATCGTAAAATCCCACGCACCATTTGCACCATTACATCTTTAGCCGACAAATACTCTCTCTGTTCAAACGACATTTCAATCACATGAATATATCCTTCTAAAAAATCAGTAATAAGCTGTTCTAATAAACCTTGCTTCCCAGCAAAATAATATGAAATATTCGCTACATTCACATCCGCTCGCTTTGCAATGTCTCGCACTGACGTTCCATCATAACCTTTCGTATTAAACAACGATATTGCCGCATCAATTACTTTTTGTTTCGTCTGCTTCATGCGCTCACTTCCCTTCACTGAACAGCTATAGTTTAAATTTCTTGACTTTTAAGACAAATTCCTTTAATTTTCTATCGACAAAGTCATGTGAAATACATCGTATTTTGCTAATATTTTACACATCTCGATAAAAAAGGAGCTGTTTCCATGTTTACTAAAGAAAGTTATGCAGGATCTCGCGTGCAGCAATATGAGACAGTAATTAAACAACTGGATGCGTTATTAACTGGCGAATCAAACGTAGTCGCAAACTTATCAAATGCGTCCGCATTATTAAACCAATTTTTAGATCGCGTTAATTGGGTTGGCTTTTACGTAACAGAAGGAACTCAGCTTGTTCTTGGACCGTTCCAAGGAATGCCTGCTTGCGTGCGCATTCCATTTGGACGAGGCGTTTGCGGCGTAGCAGCTGAAACGAAAACAACACAGCTTGTAGCAGACGTTCACCAATTCCCAGGTCACATCGCTTGCGATAGTGCTTCTAATTCAGAAATCGTTGTACCGATTGTGAAAGAAGGAGCTGTCATTGGTGTACTTGACATTGATAGTCCTGAAAAGAATCGTTTCGATGAAGTAGATCAGCGCTATTTAGAAAAGTTTGTGGAAACACTCCTAAAACATATGTAAAAAGAAAAGAGCGAGTTATCGATTTAGTACGTCCTGTACAAAACCGATAGCTCACTCTTTTTTATTGATTAACAGTAGATATTTTCTTTAATGCCTGCTCTAAATCAGAAACGATATCCTCCCACGATTCTAAACCGACTGATAAGCGTATTAAATTATCGAAAATGCCCATTTCTTTTCTTAGTTCAGCTGGAATCGCAGCGTGCGTCATCGTTGCTGGATGCTGAATTAACGTTTCTGTATCTCCTAAACTCACCGCAATTGTAATAAAGTGAAGATCATTAATAAACGCTTGCGTCTCTTCTTTTCCGCCTTTTACTGAAAAAGAAATAACACCGCCCCCGCGTTTCATTTGACGAGATGCTAACTCCCCTTCTGGATACCAAACACCTTCTACCGCATCATGTTTTCTTAGGAACGATACAATTTTTTCTGCATTATCACAATGACGATCCATTCTTACTGCTAACGTCTTTAACCCGCGTAATAATAACCACGCATCAAACGGTGCCATAATACCGCCGATATCCTTTCGCATCAGGCGAATCTTTTCAGCTAATGCTTTCGTTTTACAAATTGTTACGCCCGCTACAACGTCACCGTGACCACCAATATATTTTGTCGCACTATGCACAACAGCGTCACAGCCAAGCTCAAGCGGTCTTTGTAAATAAGGTGAACAAAATGTATTATCAACAATAACAAGTAAGCCATTTCGCTTTGCAACCCGAATCACTTGTTTTAAATCAATTAATTTCATTGTCGGATTAATCGGTGTTTCAACGAAAATAAGCTTTGTATTTGGGCGAATTTTATTTTCAATATCAACCTCTGTCTCCATATCACAAAACGAATGCGTAATCATAAATTTTTCTTCTAACACTTCTAAAAAACCGTACGTGCATCCATATAATCCATTTGAACAAATAATATGATCTCCAGCTTTTAGAAAACCGATTAACGTTGCTGAAATAGCTGCCATACCAGATCCGAAGGCAAGTGCTTCTTCTCCTCCTTCTAACAACGCCATACGTTCTTCAAATAATTTCACAGTTGGATTTCCAAGCCGTGAGTAAATATAAGATGGATCCACTCCCGCAAAACTCGCCTCTCCTTGCTGCGCAGTCTCAAATGTAAATGTAGAAGTTTGAAATAAAGGTGGTGTTAAACTTCCTTTATGTTCCTCAGGTGTATAACCGTGGTGAATTAACGCTGTCTCCATATGCTTCTTTTTCATAAAAACATCCCCCTTATGTTTTTATTGCCGCATATTCATCCATAAAAATTTGATGAACGTTTTCCTTTATTTTATGTAAGCGTTTTATTTGTGTTTCTATCTCTTCTTCTATATTGTTTTAAATTCCTTCTTATATTAATTTCCAAAATTTTTATGCATAAAACAAAAACGTACTTGCTTGACGAAACTCTGGGTAAAAGATATAATAGCGTTTGTGTAAAATAAAAAGGCAGCCTTGTAATGTGAGTTTATCGTTTGTATTTTGTTCCTCTACGGAGGTGTATCTCGTAACTCCCTGCTGCTGGAGCGAAGGTACATGAAAACAAAATGCCCGTAAATATCGATTACGTCTGTTTTTATTTTACGTAAATAAAAACATTTTTAAAGGAGGAGTCAACTATGGCTCGTTATACAGGTCCAGCTTGGAAACTGTCTCGTCGTCTTGGAATCTCTCTAAGCGGCACAGGAAAAGAATTAGAAAAACGCCCTTACGCACCAGGTCCTCACGGTCCTAACCAACGTAAGAAACTTTCAGAATACGGTTTACAATTACAAGAGAAACAAAAACTTCGTCACATGTACGGCATGACTGAGCGTCAATTCCGTCGCACATTTGACCAAGCAGGTAAAATGCCTGGTAAGCACGGCGAAAACTTCATGATCCTTCTTGAAGCTCGTCTTGACAACTTAGTTTACCGTATGGGCTTAGCTCGCACTCGTCGTGCAGCTCGCCAATTAGTAAACCACGGTCACATCATGGTTGATGGCGCTCGCGTAGATATCCCATCTTACCGTGTAAAACCTGGTCAAACTATCAGCGTTCGCGAAAAATCTAACAGCCTTGTTGTTGTTAAAGAAGCGATCGAAGTTAACAACTTCGTACCAGAATACTTAACTTTCGATGCTGACAAATTAGAAGCTACTTACACTCGTCACGCTGAGCGTTCTGAGTTACCAGCTGAAATCAACGAAGCATTAATCGTAGAGTTCTACTCTCGTTAATTAAATCGCTTTGTAGATACTAGTATTAAAAACCCTAGAAACGTTATTATAACGCCTTTTCTAGGGTTTTTTGCTGTTCTTATGGTTTGTAAAATACCTTAAATAAAATTAATCATTTTGGGGAGGTTTTTGGGGGACTTTTTGGATAAAATAAGCGTGGGCAAATGCTATTTCCCCTATATTTTTCAATAGGAATATATATCCAAGATATAATAAAAAGCCACACTCCTTTGAATGTGACTACATTAATTCATCATCTATTAACCTATTCTCTTCTTTATAATACTTTTCAATTACTCACATTATAGAACGCTGATTTTTATAAGAGTCAGTCCGGAAGTTGAATTTTTCTTTTTCATTAGGTGAATCTAAGAAAGAAGCACACCAAAAAATATATTCCGTACTATGGCTCCTTAATTCTTTTGCAAAACTATTCTCTTCATTTAAGTTAATCCATATGTACACTTTATGATTTAACAATTCAAATTTAATCTTTTTCTTCTCATTTTCATCTGTTTCTTCAAAACACTTTCTACCTAAATCAAGAACTTTTGTAATATGATCCATTAAATCCTTTTGCATCCTTCTTTTCTCAGGCAATGATACAGTCACCTTACGGTCTTTCTCTTTGTTTTGATTTAAGGTTCTAGCACTATAAATTGACAATAATAAAGTAAAAAAAGATATAACCAGCGTACCAAATTTAATCCAATCCATTTTTCCCCTCCTTATGTAGTAAATACATATTACCACATAAGGTTATCACTATATAGTAAACCCCTTTTATCACATTACTTCACATTTTTTTTAGCTTCCTCTTCACCCTTACGAGCAGCTAATATACGTGGAACCGATGTTTTCATAAAAAACTCTGCCATTTTTAACGCTGTTTCTTCACTAGGTGGATTATCTAAAATAGTTCGTTCTTTTCTTTCTATAAGATTCTTCCTTTCATTCATAACTTTTTACCTCTTTTCTTTTTATCCCCTTTGTAAGTGAATATCGTACACAACTTACCATCTTCCAGAACAACTTTTCTGTCATAATCCGCTAGAATTTCCTCACGATTTATTTTTTCTACTTTCTCACCAACTCGCCAGTATCCAGCACGAAGCAGAAATTCAGAATACCCTTCTGGAATTGGTAATTCATAACCATCTAAGGTAATTTTAGTTACTTCAATACCTTCTCTAATTATCATCGAATCACCCTTTTAATTTTGAATATGGATAAGTTTGATTTAATATAAAAAATACCTTCAAATATTTTATAAATGAATATAAAAAAGGGTATGAATAATGTTCACAACCTTTTTCGTGATGTCATAGTAAAGGCGTGCCTCATTTTTTCTTTTTAGTTTTTATACTTCCAACTTTTTCTATTGTTGTTCTAAGTTTCCCATCTTCCCCCACAAACCAATGGTATTCATATCCATCTTTTATGTATCTACTCGGGCACGGTTCACTACTTTCACATGGTGTTCCATATTTATCAAGCAAATCGTAAATTCTTTGTGATACTTCTCTTTTTCCAACAGGTGTATTAATGTAAGGCATCATAATCCCTCCAATTATTATCGTTATTGTTTATTCATAATAAAAAATCATTCTTTCAGTTGGAATATGGATAAGTTCGCTTAGAGGTATATTAATACCTCTAATAAACTCATTACAATGTAATATTTACAGTTATCTCCTTAAATCGGTATAATTTACTTATTAAAGGAGGGAGATTTTTGAGTTTAAATATGTATTTA
>NZ_KV827834.1:125431-157114 GCF_001836235.1 Bacillus sp. HMSC036E02
TTTGAGTTTAAATATGTATTTAGGGGAAGTACAGGCTCAAACACAAAGTATGAATGCTTTCTGTACCGCTACTATTCAAGGTATGGAACAAGCTATTCAGTCGATTGATGCTTTTACCAGTGATACTGTTCTACAAGGGCAAACTTACGATAGCGCAAAAGCATTCTTTGCAGAAACTTTTCGTCCTTTGGCACAAGGAATCATTTACTTATGTGAGGAATTAATTCGTCAGAACGATGCCTTTCCAAGTCAATTTCAATCACAGGTAGCTTCAACAGATGTTATTGAACAAGAAATATTAGAACAAATTCGAGAAATTGACCGAATGATAGCAAGTACAGAAGCCCTCCATCAAACTATGCCAATTTCGGGCATGGACGCTATGGTAAATCTTTTCATTGCCATGAGGCGCAAACTTCAAGAAAAGTTAGATCATTTGTATCAGTTCAACCAAACATCTAGTAATAACTATAATACAGCAATTCAATTAGCCGCTAGCATTGCGACGGGGCTTGCTGAAGTTCAAAGTGGGAAAGGTTTTAGTCCAGCAAGTGGTACATTTAGTACACAAGGATTAAATATGGAGTGGGCGACTTCAATTCAAGCGATTGCAGAAGATAGGAATCGTCAGGCTGATAATTCAATCGAAGAAGGTGCAATGTGTGGTAAACCAAAATCTGATTTAGAGAAAGCTTGGGATGGTCTTTATGATGGTGCAGGAAAAGGTGTTGGAGATGCTTGGGAAGGATTTAAAGCGTTAGGTGACGGCGAAACATGGTCAGACATGTGGGATGCTGTTGTCAATTATGATGAGACTCTTCCTGCTATGTGGAACGCTTTCTCAGATTCTTTTATGAATGACGTTTGGCATGGCGATGTTGAAAGTGGATTCCGCTGGGGTTCTTATTTAGTAACATCAGTCGGTCTAGGGTTACTTGGTGGGAAAGGTCTTGATAAGGCTTCTAAACTTGCTAGAGGAGCAAACATGTACAAAGTAACTGAAGCTTTTCCACCACGTTTACAACCTGCTTTTGCAGGTGTTGGTCTCACTGGTGAAGCAATAGTAAGCACACTTCCACCATCAGGAAATTGGGTTAATTATTTAAGCGGTTATCTTATGTTTGCTAGACCATCTTGGAGACAATCAGAACTTGACGTAGGTAAGGAGTATCCTAACTATGACGACCAAGTTGCTTTTAAAGACAGAGAAGAAGTTTCAAAAGTTACAAAAGGTAGTACAAGACCTGATTTTTACACAAAGGGTCACAGCTTGGAAGTGAAAAATTATGACTTGTCTACTTCATCAAAAAGAAGTAACCTAGTTAGAGTTATTGTTAAACAAGTTAATGATAGGGTTGATAATTTACCTATAGGTACAAAGCAAACTGTCATCATTGATATACGAGGACAAACTGTTCCTGAAGAGGCCTTATTTGATATCGTAAGAAAAATAAGAGAAAAGTCTAAAGAAACACCCGAGGTAATATTTAAGCGAGAGGATTGATATTAATGGCAGTAGGATTTAAAGTAGATATATTTTTCTATGAAACAGGACACCCTGATTTTTTACATAGCTTTTTTTCAACCATGTCATATCATACAGAGTCTGAAGGTTGGGGCACTAAGTACCCACTATTAATGAAGAATTTATATTTCGACAAGTTACGTTGGGAGGACACAGAAGAAGCACTTCAAAATGTAGAAGAGATAAGAAAAATTTTAAGTGAATTACCTCCTGCAGAAGTCATTTGGGATATTGAGCACATGGAAAAACAGCCACCTTGGGGAAATAAAATCCCTAATAAAATAACTAGTTTAGCCAATTATCATGCTACTCCAACAGGTACAACTTTTTTAGATTTACTAAGCAACGCTTTAAACACTGCAAAAAGAAACAAAATTGATATAACAATTTCAAATCTAGGAAAATAAATCCTGCTAGATATCTTATGGTTTCATTTGAGTTTTATCACTTTACGCTTCGAGGCTGAGGCTGAATAAAAACATTTAAGTCACACTCATATGAGTTGTGGCTTTTATAATGTTGCTTTTCCAAGAGACTTTCAATCACAGGTAGCTTCTACAGATGTTATCGAACAGGAGATATTAGAACAAATTCAAGAAATTAATCAAACCATTGCAAGTATAGAAGCAATAGAGACACTTACACCACTGCCTGGAGTAGACTCAATTGTGGCTGTTTTAATTGCGATGAGAAAAAAGCTTAATGAAAAACTAGAGCGTTTACATAAATTCGATTATACATCCAGTAACAACTACAGCACGGCCCTTCAACTAGCAGCTAGTATCACGACAGGTTTAGCTGAAGTACAAAGCGGAAAAGGTTTTAGTCCCGTCAGTGGTACATTTAGTACACAAGGGTTGAATATGGAATGGATAACCTCTATTCAAAAAATTGCAGAGGAAAGAGTCCAAGAAGCCGAAATAAAAAAAGAAATTGAAGAAAAAATGGCTTTGCAGGAACAAGAAGCTAATAGACCGTGGTACCAAAAAACAGCTATTGGCGCTTGGGAACTCTTCCAAGGAATTTGTAATTCAGCTGCTGAAAACTTTACAGGTGTGGAATTACCAATGGGCAATGAATTAGAAACCAAAACAACCTTTCAAGCCGGAAATCTTGTGGGTAATTTTGTATCAGGGGTAGGATCTATTTTTGAAATTTTGGGCGGTATAGCTATTGTAACAGGATCAAATGTTGGCACCGTATTGTTAGAAGGAGTAACTTTCGGGGCAGCATCACCAATTGTTATCCCAGCTGATTTAGCTCTTACAACCGCTGGAGCAGGTGTTGCTACACATGGTACATTTGTATGGTATAATACCGTTCAAAATAGTATCGATACTTTGCAAAGGTTTCAGTCTTCTTTTGGTAAGTCTGGCGAAAGAGTTACGCAGACAGTAAAACCTAACTACAAAGACTATATAAAAGCAGAAAAAGGACAAAGACCGCCAAATTTTACTCCTAAAGGAGCTAAGATAGGTGGAGCTTTCAACGAAGCTAAGAGAGCAAGCGGTATTCCTGTTAATGAACAGCCAACTAAGGTTACACCAGCTGTAGATAAAAGAGGGAATCCTATCCCCGGAAGAGACTATCATTTCAAAGATGGTAAGATTATAAGAGAGCATTCAGGCGGTCATACTTATCCAGATGATCCATCTCAAAATTGAGGATCACATTTCAATGATGTACATGGGAATCATTATGACTATTAAAATTGAGGTGGTAAAATGAAGTGTTGGAATGAAGTAGAAGAAGATGCATTCTCATACTACAAATGGTTTAGTAAGGATGAAGCAATCAAAAGAGTCGGTAATTTACCAAATTTAAGTTTATTCAGTGTTAATGGCTCCATGTTATTTAGCTCAGATGAAAAAAATCAATTCAAAGAAGTATGCGGCACTGAAATCAAGCAAGTATTTATGAAACATGATTTGACTAATGTCTACAAATTCTACTTGCTTGCAGCTATTGAAATCAAAGACAAAAACTCTAAAATTGAAAAATACCGAAAGGTATGGAAAGCTCTTCAAACCAAATGGAAACTTGAGGGATTTAATAAGGGTCCAGAAGTTGAAATGGAAGTTGGGGGAACAACTTTCTACTCAAGTATTGCAGAGTTTTGTCTCGAGAAACTTCCAGATGCCATTGAAATAGTTTCTAGTAATCCTAAAAGATTTACAATCATTGCAAGTAAAAATAATGATATAATTGCGGAAGAAAATGTTAGAAAAATCTTCAAAAAAGCATTTAATGAATATAACAAATGGAAAGATGAAATAGATTATTTTAACCTTTCCATTCATCTCTGCCCAAAAGATGATATAGTTTTTAGATGGGGAGATTCATTAGAGGAAGCGGAAATAGCTGCTATATTTAAAGGAGATATACTTACACTTTTAAATAGCTAACTGCAAAATCTTGCTAAAAATAACTACATTTCAATTAACAATTATAATATTTGAATAGAATTAAACTAAGAAAAATCCGACTCACAAAAGACGGATTTCTTCATGTATCTAAAATGTATACTGCTTTATTTGATCTAATACTAAAAATTAGGGAGGAGTAATTTTTGGCGTATTCATTAAAACCTGAAATACAAGCCAGTCTTACAAAAATTGATTTTATTAAGAGATATAAAGCCTTATCAGAAAAATTTTCTGATAGAGAAAATACATTTGAAAACTATGAAAACGAAAAAGTAATTGCAGTATTTGAGTCTCTTGGCTATAAAGCTCGTTTTATGAAAAAAGAAAACTTTTTTATTGTTGGTGAAGTAAAGAACAAGGATTTCTATACTTTCAGATTCAATATCAGCTTAAAATATGGGCTTGTTGAGTTCATTTGGTCTGCAAGGTATAATGGTGAAGTTAGAGTTGGGAATTCATGGGATATGTTTGTAAAAGCATTATCCAATGGTTCTGAAAGATTGCCGGCAGTATGCTTCCACAGTTACGATGAACTCAAAGAAATCATGAAAATCGCCTTTGAAATGTACGAAGATTTCAAGCGAGAATTAATTCCTATTTATTCATAATTCAAAAAGCTACCGAAGACACCAAAACAGTTACTTCGAGTAGCTTTTATTTATATATATTAAAGTTATTTATTTTCCTCTTTTTGAACATATACATAAGCATCTTTCTGCTCTTTATGTATATCAACCTTCGAATTCTCTGCAAGTTGACCCGCGTTTAGCAAAGAAAAAATAATCAACGCTTCTAGTGACATTTCGTTTTACCACTCCTTTCTAATTGTTATACGTTTATCATACCGCTTACATGTGATTTCCGTATGAACTCGAAAAGGAGATTAAAACAAAAAAGCTTTGAGGAAATTCCTCAAAGCTTTTTATTTATTAGTAACGAATTAAGAAATATTTCTTTTTACCGCGGCGAATGATTGTGAATTTACCTTCGATGCGGTCGTTTTCTGTTACAACGTAGTCTAATGCTTGTGTACGCTCACCATTTACGTAGATTGCGCCGTTCGTTACATCTTCACGTGCTTGACGTTTTGATGGAGAGATTTTGCTTTCTACAAGTAAGTCAATTAATACTGTATCTTCTGCAGTACGTTCTACAGATGGTACGTCTTTGAATCCTTGCTCGATTTCGCTTGCAGTCAGTTCTGCTACAGAACCGCTGAATAATGCAGCTGAAATTTTAATCGCTTGCTCTAATGCTTCTTCACCATGAACAAGTTTTGTCATTTCAGAACCTAATGCTTTTTGTGCTGCACGTTTTTCTGGCGCTTCAGCTACTTGCTTTTCAAGCTCAAGAATTTCTTCGTGAGATAAGAATGTGAAGTATTTTAAGTATTTAACAACGTCGCGGTCATCTGTGTTGATCCAGAATTGGTAGAACTCGTAAGGAGTTGTTTTCTCTGGGTCTAACCAAATTGCGCCGCCTTCTGTTTTACCAAACTTCGTACCGTCAGATTTTGTAACAAGTGGAATTGTTAAACCGAATGCTTTCGCATCTTCTTCTGATTTACGGATTAATTCAAGACCAGCTGTAATGTTACCCCATTGGTCACTACCACCGATTTGCAGACGGCAATTATGTTGTTGGTATAAGTTTAAGAAGTCGTATGATTGTAAAATCATGTAACTGAACTCAGTGAATGAAATACCAGTTTCTAAACGAGATGCTACTGTATCTTTTGCTAACATATAGTTTAAACCGAAGTTTTTACCGATATCGCGTAAGAATGAAATGACATCTAAGCTACCAAGCCAGTCGTAGTTGTTAGCCATCGTTGCTGGGTTGTCCACGTTTTCAAACTCTAAGAAGTTTGAAAGTTGGTTTTTAATGCTTTCTGTGTAGTAAGCAACTGTATCTTTCGTATTTAATGTACGTTCTGCTTTTTTACCACTCGGGTCACCGATCATACCAGTACCACCGCCAACAAGTGCGATTGGTTGGTGACCAGCTAATTGGAAACGACGTAACATTAATACTGGTAACATATGACCAATGTGTAAGCTATCCGCTGTCGGGTCGAAACCACAGTATAATTTAACGCTTTCTTTTTCTAATAATTGCTCAAGGCCCTCAGCATCTGTTTGCTGATTAATTAGACCGCGAAATTCAAGATCTTGTAAAATACCCATATCCTACATACTCTCCTTTAAGTTCATTACTGGCGTGAAGGTTAAAAACATAAAAAAATCGCCCCTTCAAATAAGGGACGATTTTGATTATCGCGTTACCACCCTAGTTGCAGGCAAAAAAAGCCTACCACCTTATTTACATAACGGCTTAGCACCGTCTTTTCCCTTTTGAATATAATTCAATCGAAAAAAGATGCTCTAGGGGCGTAATTCGCGATCATCTATGTGCTGATTTTCACCGGCCATCAGCTCTCTAAAACAGGGAAATGATCACTACTTCTCCCTTTCCACGCTCAATTATTCATATACTTTTCTTTATACCATCATTTATATAGGCATGTCAAATAGAGGTCAGGTTTCCCTTCTTGTCAATCCTTTACAACACCATAAAGAGTATTGTAATAAGAGAAAGAATTGGAACCCCAACTAATAACGATACATGAAACACAATCGATAAATCATTCCCAATGGTCGCCTCCACAGGATCTTTCGCCGGGGAACCAAGAAACCCGATTAATCGATCGAATCGACTTACCGTTTTTGGAAAGTCTGGTATTTCTACATGATCACTATCTAAATGTTGCTTTAACTTATATTCACTCTTAAAGGGATTTTCGCTCAATTTCGTCCACCTCCAGCAATTGTTTCAATTTCTTTATCCCGTTATGAAGTCTCGATTTCACCGTTCCAATCGGAATGTTTAATATCTCTGCAATTTCTTTTTGCTGCATGTCATGATAATAAGAAAGGATTAGGACCGCTCTTTGCTCTTCTGGAACTTTCAAAATTGCTTCTCTTACTGTGAGCCGATCTTCGTGAGAAAATTCTTTTTCCGGAATCGGCACTAAAAATGGCAAAAGCGTACGCCACTTTTTTCTCCTATTTAATTTATTAATCATAAGACGATAACCAATTTGAAATAAATACGTTTTTATTTTACCTTTTTCAAGTTCATACATATGTTTCTTACGCTCTAGCGTCAAAAACGTATCTTGCACAAGATCGATACTTAATTGTTCATCTCGGTTAAATCGATATAAAAATGTGTATAGCGCTGGTTTGATTAAAACATATAGTCTTTCTCCCGCTTGTTTATCTCCACTTTGATACGCAAGCATGAGCTCCTCCTCAATCCCAATCTGCGCCATGATTTTTGATCTCCTTTATTCCTTTTAACGTTAATGAAATACGGGAAATTAAATATGCAATCGCAATAAAAATCCACAATTGTGATTGATTTGTAAAAAATTGCACATATGGGTTTTGAATCGTAAATCCCATTGTAACTAAAGTATTTAACGCTTGCACACATATGCATGCATACAACGCAAGGCAGACAGAAATAGTGTCAAATACATTCCAGCGAAAATACACTTTTGTTTTTGTAAAATCAATTTTATATCCATTTTTCCGTACTATATGTTTTCTATCAAATGGAATAATGATTGAAAACATAACACCCATTATAACTCCAGCTGTAAGCATTGATACTCTATATCCAATTGGTATCGGTAAGAAAAGACCACAAGAAAATACAACTATAATTCCAATTACAGCAAAAGTAAGAAGTAATTTATTAGACATATAAAAACCTCCCTCATCTATTCTTTCATAAATGTATACAGACGAGGAAGGCACTTCGTTCAAATATTATTTTAGTTTTTTTATAATCTTCGCAGGATTCCCGCCAACTACTACATTATTAGGCACATCTTTCGTTACGACAGCACCAGATGCGATCACCGCATTGTCTCCAATTGTTACACCTGGATTAATAATTGCTCTTCCGCCAATCCATACGTTATCGCCAATTGTAACTGATTTTCCGTATTCTGATCCGCTTATACGCTCAATTGGATCAAGTGGGTGCGTTGCTGTATAAATGTGAACACCTGGAGCTAACATACAGTTCACTCCGATTGTTACCGGGCATACGTCTAAAATCGTACAGTCAAAGTTCGCGTAAAAATTTTCACCGACATGAATGTTATAGCCGTAATCACATCTAAAAGAAGATTCAAGATGAATATTATCTCCTGTCGTTCCGAATAATTCTTTTACGATTTCGCTACGCTCTTTCAATTGCTCTTCTGGCGTATCATTTAATTTTCTCGTTAATATACGTGCTTGCTCTCTTTCTTGTACTAAAACTGGATCAGCCGGTATGTACATTTCTCCTAGTATCATCTTTTCCTTTTCTGTTTTCATCATACTATCCCCTTTAACTTATATATATAAGTTCATGATATCATAAAAAAGAAAGGCCTGAACATTTTTCGTTCAGACCTTTCTCTCTTAATCTTCCATCGTTGATAAGTCACCTGTTGGTAAGTTTAACTCCCACGCTTTTAATACGCGTCGCATAATTTTACCACTTCTCGTTTTCGGTAATTTATCTCTAAATTCAATTTGTCGTGGTGCTGCATGAGCTGCTAGGCCTTTCTTTACAAATTGACGAATTTCTTCTTTTAATTCATCAGATGGTTCGTATCCTGCTCGAAGTGCGATAAATGCTTTAATAATTTCGCCGCGCACCGGATCAGGAATACCAATTACACCAGCTTCTGCAACAGCAGCATGCTCGATTAATTTACTTTCTACTTCAAACGGACCAACGCGCTCACCTGACGTCATAATTACATCGTCAATACGTCCTTGGAACCAGAAGTATCCATCTTCATCCATATAGGCAGAGTCGCCTGATACGTACCAATCTCCCGGCATGAAATAAGATTCATATTTTTGCTGGTTATTCCAGATCCCGCGCATCATAGATGGCCAACCTTTCGCAATTGCTAAGTTACCCATTGTGTAAGGAGGCACTTCATTTCCTTCATTATCAACAATCGCTGCTTTCACACCTGGAATTGGTTTACCCATTGAACCTGGACGGATTTCCATACAAGGGTAGTTACAAATAACTTGTCCACCTGTTTCTGTCATCCACCACGTATCATGAATACGAAGTCCAAATGCGTTCATACCCCAGCGAATTACTTCTGGATTTAACGGCTCACCAACGCTTAATACGTGACGAACTTGTGATAAGTCATATTTTTTAATTGCGTCTTGTCCAGCTCCCATTAACATACGGAATGCTGTTGGTGCGCTGTACCAAACCGTCACACCGTAATCTTGCAGTGCTTCATACCAAGCTTCTGGACTAAAGCGTCCACCTAAAATAACGTTTGACGCTCCAACTAACCACGGTGCGAAAATACCGTAAGCTGTTCCAGTTACCCAGCCCGGGTCAGCAGTACACCAATATACATCGTCTTCTTTTAAATCTAACACCCACTTCGCCGTTTGATAGTGCTGAACCATTGCGTTTTGCGCATGAAGCACACCTTTTGGCTTACCAGTAGAACCAGACGTGTAATGTAGAATCAAGCCGTCTTCACGGCCTAACCATTCAATATGTAATTCTTTTGAAGCTTGTTCAAATAAAGGATTGAATGCTACCGTTTTACCGCCTTCTTCTACATTATCTCCAACAAGGAAAACTGTTTTTAAAGCCGGTAAATCATTTAATGGTACGCGCTCTAACAATTCAGGCGTTGTAATTAACACCTTTGCTTCGCTATCTTCTAAGCGATCGCGAACTGCGCCTTCCATAAATGCTTCAAATAGCGGTCCAACAATTGCTCCTAATTTCACTGCACCTAAAAGTGCGAAATATAACTCTGGAGAACGTGGCATAAAAATAAAAACGCGATCGCCTTTTTCTACATCGCCATAATTCTTAAGGACGTTTCCTGCTTTATTAGAAAAATCCTTCATTTCCTTAAATGTATATTTCTCTTTTCGCGATCCATCTTGATAATAAAGAGCTACTTTATTCTTTCGATCGGATTTCGCATGCTTATCAATTGCCTCATACGCCATATTTACTCGGCCTGTTTCATTCCAAGTAAAGTTTTTATTAACCTCTTCCCAGTTAAAATTCGCGTATGCCTCATCATAATTCGGCAAATTATTTTCTCCTTTAATGACAGGAAGCGTTTCTACTTTCATACTTTACATCCCCCTCCTATGTATTCTATTATCTATTATAATGACATTATTTAAAATTTTCAGTATATTTGTTGATTTTTAGACAAATTTTTAATGACAAATTTCGATTCACATCGCATATATTATAAAGTACGATATTAATAGATTCACAAACCCTCAAGGTGGTGAGCAATACATTGATTCATAAAAAAATATATAATGCTAGAAACTTAAAAACAGCGAAAGGCACTTTAATTATTGAAGGTCCTGTCTCTACACATAACTTAGAAATGTATGAGTTTCATCCAGACTTAATTGCGTTTCGTCCTGCCGAACAACAATATAAAGCAATTGTCGAAATTTCTAAATTACCAGAAGCTCGTCTCATTATTGCTAGACATGACCAAACAATTGTTGGATATGTTACATACTTGTATCCTGATCCACTTGAACGATGGTCAGAAGGAAAAATGGAAAACTTAATTGAGCTTGGGGCAATTGAAGTAGTCCCAGCCTTCCGCGGGAGTTCTGTCGGAAAGAACTTACTAGAGGTTTCTATGATGGACGATTATATGGAAGATTACATTATATTGACGACTGAATATTATTGGCACTGGGATTTGAAACAAACAGGATTGAATGTGTGGGAATACCGAAAAGTAATGGAGAAGATGATGAATGCTGGCGGGTTACAATGGATGGCTACAGACGATCCTGAAATTTGTTCACATCCTGCCAACTGTTTAATGGTCCGCATCGGTAAACGCGTTGATACGGATTCTATTCAAGCTTTTGATCGTCTACGTTTTCACAATCGTTTTATGTATTAATAAAGGGGGCAACTGGAATGATTGTAGAAGAAATTATGAATCAAAATGTAGTTACATTACATCCAAACGATACAATCGAAACAGCAATCCGAACGATACGCACGAAAGGCATTCGGCACATTCCAATTGTCGATCAAAATAATCACGTCGTAGGCATTATTTCTGATCGGGATGTAAGAGATGCAAGTCCGTCTATTCTAGATGAACAAGTTTCACTCGATATGCTACAGCAACCGCTCGAACTTATTATGAAACATCCTGTTATGACTTGCCATCCTCTCGATTTTGTTGAGGAAATTGCTACTTTATTTTTTGAAAATAAAATTGGCTGTCTTCCTGTTACAAAGGCCGGGAAGTTAGTTGGAATCATTTCTGAATCTACAGTACTGCACACATTAGTAAAATTAACAGGAGCACATCAACCAAGTTCGCAAATTGAAATTCAAGTAAAAAACGAACCTGGTATTCTTGGAAAAGTCGTTGCTATTTTTAGTGATTTACAAATAAATATCGTGAGCGTTCTCGTCTACCCAGCAAAAGACGAGAATGATAAAGTACTCGTTTTCCGCATTCAAACGATGAATCCTCTAAAAGTGATTGATGCACTTGAAGCAGAAGGCTACCGCGTATTATGGCCAAACATCATGGGGATGCAAGCATGAGTAGCGCGTTTATTTATTCGGATGACTTTCGGGGCTATTCATTTAGCCCTGATCATCCTTTTAACCAACTGCGCGTCACACTTACGTATGATTTATTACAAAAGGGCGGTTTCATCTCTCCCTCTCAAATCATCTCACCACGGATGGCTACAGATGAAGAGATCGCCTACGTTCATACAGAGGAGTACATAAATGCGGTAAAACGTGCTGGAGAAGGAAAGTTAGAAAAATCAATTGCGATGACATATGGACTCGGAACAGAAGATACACCGATGTTCCCAAATATGCACGAAGCAAGCGCATTGCTCGTTGGTGGTACGTTAACAGCTGTCGATGCTGTTCTTTCCGGAAAAGTAAAACACGCGCTTAACTTAGGAGGCGGCTTACATCATGGCTTCCGTGGTAAAGCATCTGGCTTTTGTATTTATAACGATAGCTCCATAGCAATGAAGTATATTCAGAAGAAATACGGTTTACGCGTCTTATATATTGATACAGATGCTCATCACGGTGATGGCGTACAGTGGTCGTTTTATGATGACCCTAACGTATGCACCATTTCACTGCATGAAACTGGTCGCTATTTATTCCCTGGAACTGGCGCTGTAAACGAACGTGGACAAGGTAATGGTTATAGTTATTCTTTTAATGTTCCACTCGATGCTTTTACAGAAGATGAATCGTTCTTAGAATCATATCGAACTGTTGTAAAAGAAGTTGCAGCGTACTTTAAACCGGATATTATTTTAACGCAAAATGGTGCTGACGCACATTATTATGACCCACTTACACATCTTTGTGCGACAATGAATATTTACCGCGAAATACCGAAGCTCGCTCGTGAAATTGCTAATGAATATTGCGAAGGTCGCTGGATCGCTGTCGGCGGCGGTGGCTATGACCATTGGCGTGTCGTACCAAGAGCATGGGCACTCATTTGGCTCGAAATGAACAACATCCAAAACATCTCAGGTTATCTCCCTCCAGAATGGATTGAAGCTTGGAAAGGACAAGCAGAAACAGAACTTCCCCTCACATGGGAAGATCCAGACAACATGTATAAACCTATCCCCCGTAAACCAGAAATTGAAGAAAAAAACGCATTAACTGTAGCGAAATCCCTTGAAATTATTCGGAATAATATGACAAAATCTTTATACTAAAAGAAAAGGAGGTTCGTTTTTGAATAGCCTCCTTTTCTTTGAAGCTTGCTATTATTGTCGTTTTCTGTCGGTAAGTCGATATATGTTAATAATCGCTGATATATTCCGAGTTACGCCGATATATTTTGATAATCGCTGATATATTCCGAGTTGCGCCGATATATTCTAATAATCGCTGATATATTTTCATTTTATAACAGTCTGGCCCAACTTTTATGACAAAAGGTCGTGATATTATGTGGACACAACAAATAATCAACACGAAACGCGGTACATTTGAACTCTTTACAAAAGGAAATGGCGAATCGCTTTGTATTACACATCACTATTCACAATTTAATGAAACTGGGGATTACTTTGCGGATGTTTTTACTGCTACGCATCGTGTATTTCTCATTAATTTACGAGATACTGGTCGCTCTGTAACCGCCCAGTCAGAAAACGAATTAAGCATGATTGAAACAATCCACGACTTAGAAGCCATACGAGAAGTATTACAACTTCCAACATGGCATTTCGCCGGTCATTCAACAGGTGGTATGCTTGGACTTTTATATGCGATTACATATCCAAATTCCTTACAATCATTAGTCGTAGCAGGAGCTGCAGCAAGTAACTATACCGAAAAACCATTTTGCATTTATCACCCAGCACATCCAAAGTTTCATTATATGCAAAAACTCATCGAAAACTTAAAAAGCCCTCACCTTACAAGTGAAGAACGAAAAGAACTATCTACTGAGAGAACAAAATTATCATTGTATAAACCAGAAAACTACAACTCTTATTTTTGTAAACCAATCAACAAAACAATGTCCATTAGCCGGATGAATGCTTTCGCCAATGAATATCCTTCATTTGATTTAAGAGAGTATTTACCTTTCATCCAAACAAAGACACTTATTATATGCGGAAGATATGATGTGCAGTGTCCTATTCAATATTCCATCGAGATACATGAGGGTATATGCGATTCTACTTTTGTGACATTTGAGGAGAGCAACCATTATCCTTTTTTAGAAGAAGCTGATCAGTTTACTTCTACTACTCAAACATTTTATAAATCGTTAGTACCATTATTATTAAGAAAACCTAAACACTGACAAAAAGCTCATAGCCTCTATACGACTATGAGCTTTTTTCAAACGAAATATTTCACACTAAAAACAACTAAAAAAATAAAAGAAATAACAACTAAACCCACATCAAGTAATACCGACTTTTTATCTCTATCTTTTAAACTTACCTTAGAGCTAGAAATGCTTTTAATTACCCAAAAGATTGCAAAAAAGACCCAACCGAAATAATCATTCATAGAATCTTCATCATAAAACATTTGTATTGCACCAATAATCAATAAGATAAGTACGATATTAGTTCCAATCTTTAAAGCCTTGTTTGATTTATTATCTTTTAATATATCTCCCAAAATATAGCACGCCCCTCATGCTCTCCTCTGTTTTGTTTCTCTTTACATTTTAACATAAATTACCTATTCCTTCCTTTCCATTTGAATAACATACAAAAAAACCTGCCAATTACTCGGCAGGTATATTACACATTAAAACGATAACCAGCTCCCCATACCGTTTCAATATATTGCGGGTGAGCAGGATCTCTTTCAATTTTTTCACGTAGCTTTCTAATGTGGACGACAACAGTGGCTAAATCCCCAGCGGAATCTAATCCCCAAATGCGTTCAAATAACTGTTCTTTATTTAATACTTGGTTTGGATGTGTGACAAAGAATGTTAATAAATCAAATTCCTTCGTTGTAAACGCCACTTCTTCATTGTTTATAAAAACTTTTCTCGCTCGTTGATCGATAGAAATTCCGTGAATATATAACGTATCACGTTGCTTACTTACATTTCCTAATAATCTTTCATAACGGGCAATATGTGCTTTTACTCTTGCGACTAATTCACTCGGGCTAAACGGTTTCGTTATATAATCATCCGCTCCTAATCCGAGTCCACGAATTTTATCTATATCTTCTTTTTTTGCTGAAACAAGTAGAATCGGAATATCTTTTACAGCACGTATTTGTTTACAAATTTCGAATCCGTTCATTTTCGGAAGCATAATATCTAAAATAATTAAATCATAGTCTTCTTGCAAGGCTGTTTGTAAACCTATTTCTCCTGAATGCTCTACATCAACTTGGAAATCATTAATTTCTAAATAATCTCGCTGTAATTCTGCAATACTTACTTCATCTTCTATTAATAAAATTCTTTTCAATTTACTCACCACATTCCTCTACTTTTTCCAATGAGAAGAAAATGCTTGTGCCTTTACCAAGCTCGCTTTCCGCCCAAATTTCCCCGCCATGTTCTTCAACAATTTGCTTCGCTATTGCTAAACCAAGTCCACTTCCACCTGTGCTAGAATTCCGCGATTGTTCTGCACGATAAAAACGTTCAAAGATATACGGCAATGTATCAGATTCTATACCTGATCCGTTGTCCATCACTTTCACAATAACTTTATTATTATCACTCGATACTGTTACAGTAATTTTCTTCTCTTCTTTATCCATGTATTTCACACTATTATGAATTAAATTTGATATAACTCTATTGATCTTTTCGCAATCAGCCGTTACATATAGTGGTGATGCATGTAACTGTAGGCGCACTTCTATACCTTCTTCACTTAAATCCATCTGCATCTCTTCTATTAATTCTTGCATAAACGTATTCAATTCAACTGTTTCAAACTGGAATGGAACTCGATTCAAATCGAGCTTCGAAAATAAAAATAGTTCATCAATGAGTGTGTCCATATGTTTTGCCTTCGTATGGATAGTTGTTAAATACTTATCCATTTTTTCTGGCGTATTTGCTACTCCGTCCTTTATTCCTTCTACATATCCGATAATTGATGTAATCGGTGTTTTTAAATCATGAGAGATGTTTGAAATAAGCTCTTTTCGATTTTCTTCATACTGCGTTTGCATCTCTATCGATTCTTTTAATCTCTTCCTCATTTCCTCAAATCCTTGATTTAATTGCCCTATTTCATCGTGTGATGTAACTGGTATTTGAAAATCTAAATTTCCTTCTTTAATTTTCTCCGTTGCGCCTTTCAATACAAAAATTGGTTTTATTACACTTCTTGAAACGAGGTAACTTAATAATCCAATGAGTAAAATGGCTAGTAGTAAAAGCGATACGAATAAGATTGGAAATAATTTTTGTGTAAGATCTACAAATGAACTTTGCTTTTTTAATACAAATATACTTCCCTCTTCTTCCTGAGGAAAATAAAAATCAAACTTTACATATCGATAAAATGTATCGCCTAGTTCCGTTGTACCACGACTATTAATATTTGCTGATTCAAATTTCGGAAGGGCTTCTTTTAAAGATACACTTTCAAATACGTTTGAAGCATATGAAAGTGTTTCTCCTTTTCTTACTACTATTTTCACACCCTCTTTTTCTATTGCTGAGACAAACGACTCATCTAACAATTGAGATTGATGCTGTTTGGCTGCTGACTTCAACTCAAGATAGGCATTCTCTTCTTCTGGTGTAAGCGGCTTTTGAATGTAAGAACTTTTATAGAAATTTTTCACTGCTTCCAAGTCACCTGTTATCGAAAAAACGATTAAAAATCCCGTGACTAATATAAGCGTAATGGAAACGAGGATAACAGCAATATAAGAAAATAAAAACCTTGTTTTAATAGACATATCTTAAATCCTCACTTTATCAAACCTTATTATTTATAAGCATAAAAATATATGTTCAATTACTCAAGCGATTTTATAGTAATTTTAGCGTCAGTTTATAAAAATTTAATGTTCCTATTTTACAGTTGAAATTAGGAGGTTGAAATTCCATGTTCAAAAAAACATTCAGTATGATATGTTGCGTAATTTTTTTACAAGGATGCTCGCAAGAACAAGAAGTAAAAAAGGAGATGATAAACATGGAGACTGCACTACTAGCAGCTACTGAAAAAAATGAAACGAATACTGTTATATCTTTACTAAAACAAGGCGCAAATATAAATGCGATGGATAATCAAGGACGCACTCCGCTTATGATTGCTACATACAAAAATAATGTAAAAACCGCAAAGGCTCTTATCGAAGCTGGTGCTGACGTAAATATCCAAGATGACATGAAAAATAATCCCTTTCTATACGCCGGTGCGGAAGGTTACTTAGACATTTTAAAACTAACAATTGATGCTGGTGCAGATCCTACGATTACAAATCGTTACGGCGGAACAGCTCTTATCCCAGCTTCAGAACATGGCTATATTGACGTTATAAAAGAACTCCTCACTCGAACAAATATCGATGTAAACCATGTCAATAATCTCGGTTGGACAGCTTTAATGGAAGCCATCGTACTAAATAACGGAAACGAAACACCGCAACAAGTCATTCGCCTTCTTATTGAGCACGGTGCAGATGTAAATATTCCAGACAATGATGGTGTTACCCCGCTAGAGCATGCTCGCGCTCATCACTTTGAGGAGATAGAGAAGATTTTGTTAGAAGACCGTAAGTAAAAAGCTAATTTTTGTCTTCCTCCCCCACCCTATGCTACATTTAAGCCGTTACATTACTATTAATAGGGGGGAATAAACATGAACAAACCTAAAATTGGGATGATTGGACTTGGAAGTATTGCGCAAAAGGCCTATCTTCCAACACTTACAAAAGAAACTGATTGGAATTTTGTAGGGGCGTTTACACCTAACGCACAGAAAAGAAAACAAGTTTGCCAGCAATACCGAATTCAAGACTTTCATTCTATTGAAATGTTAGCTTCGGAATGCGATGCAATCTTCGTTCATAGTTCAACTGCATCGCATTATGAAATCGTTTCTGAACTTCTAAAAAAAGGGATCGACGTTTATGTTGATAAACCGCTAGCAGCTACAGTGGAACAAGCTGAGCAACTAGTCGAGTTAAGCGAGAAATATAACCGAAAATTAATGGTCGGATTTAATCGCAGATTCGTTCCTATGTATGTCGCTGCCAAAGAACAGGCTAATGATATTTCATGGATTCGAATTGAAAAGCATCGTACAAATAAAGTCGGGCCATATACGTACGACTTCACTATGTTAGATGATTATTTACACATTGTAGATACTGCTCGCTGGTTAGCTAATGATGATCTTAACGTCGTTCACAATATGATGCAAATCAATGAAAAGAATGAACTTCTTTACGGACATCATACATATACAACTCCAAGTGGACTATTACTTTCTACTGCAATGCATCGCCATGCCGGTACAAATTTAGAACAAATTGAACTTGTAACGCCAGGGAAAATCATTCGCATAAAAAATATGAATACATTTGAAATTGAACAGGAAAACTCAGTTTCACAAAGTGGTTCCCCATCATGGGATACGACGTTAAAACAACGTGGTTTTGAAGATGCTGTTCATCATTTTATTGAGTGTGTACAAGGCGATACAAAGCCTGTTGTAGATGGATTAGAAGGATTAAAAACCCAGCAACTGTTGCAATCTTTACTAGATGATGTAAACAAAAATTAAAACGGATACATTTTTCAGAATTTACTTTCATTCCCATTCCCTCTTTATTTCTCTCGTAAATTTCTATAGAATATGTTGATAGGAATTATAAATTTCATAATGAATCGTGGAAAGGATGGGATTAACACATGTGGAACGAGTTTAAAAAATTCGCTTTCAAAGGGAATGTCGTTGATTTAGCTGTCGGGGTTGTAATCGGTGCTGCATTCGGTAAAATCGTTAGTTCTTTAGTAAAAGATATCATCACCCCATTACTTGGTATGGTATTAGGTGGCGTTGACTTTACAAGTTTACACTTTGGATACGGTAAATCTGCTGTTATGTATGGTAACTTCATCCAAACAATTTTTGACTTCTTAATTATCGCAGCTTCTATCTTTATGTTTGTTAAAGTTTTCAACAAACTAACATCTAAAAGAGAAGAAGAAGAAGAAAAAGAGGAAGAAATTCCAGAACCAACAAAAGAAGAAGTTCTTCTTGGCGAAATTCGCGACTTACTAAAACAGCAAAACTCTTCTAAAGATAGAGCATAATTGAACGGATAAAAAGGCATGTCCCTCGGGACATGCCTTTTCTATATGCTATAACGTTTCCGAATTCATATGAATAAATAAAATAATACCAGCAACCATAAGTACCATAATGCTACCTGCAAATAGTGTAATACCAATAAACATTAAACTTGTGCTCATATCTACTGATACACTTTCAATAAAAATAGAAATTACATACGTGATAAGGGCAATTCCTGCAAGAATACTTCCTGGAACAAATCGCTTTAAACCATTTTGTTTTAACGTCATATATGCAAAAATAGCAGTCATACAAAGCGTAATTATCCAAAGAACGATCATCTCTTTTCCCCCCTCACAAGCCTTTTCTTTCTATTATACATGACATTGCCCTATAATAGTTAAATTTGCACTTATGTGACATATAACAAGGAATAGCCCCATCTATAGCGAAGGCATTATGAAGAGAATCACGATACACTTTTTGAAGAAAGCATTATTCTTGTTAAAGCAAACAGTTTAGAGGATGCTCACGAACTTGGTAAAAAAATTGCTATGCAATCTGAAGATACGTACGATAATATGTACGATGAGCAAATAACGTGGACGTTTCGAAAAGTGTTGCATGTGTTTGAATTAGACGATACCCCCTTTGAAACTGGAAAAGAACTGTACGCAAGATTTTTACACGTTAAGAAAAATAAAGCGGTGGATACAGTCGTACAAAAATACTATCCTGAATCCGAATAAAAGCTCACAGCAATCGCTGTGAGCTTTTTTATACTTACTTCGTTGAATCTCTAAATTGGATACGGTGAGGTAATATAACAGTGTGATCTTCCACTTTTTCTTTGTTCATATACTTTGTTAATAAACGCATTGCTACTGCACCGATATCATACATCGGTTGAACAACTGTTGAAAGCTGCGGACGAACCATTAATGCAAGGCGTGTATTATCGAAACCAAGTACTTCTACGTCAGTTGGTACGTTTAATCCAGCGTCTTGTGCTGCATGGATTACACCTAGTGCCATTTCATCAGAAGACACGAAGATTGCTGTTGGCTTTTCATCATTGCTCCAAAGCTTTTCGAATGCTTCAATACCTGAGTCATATGTGTAATCTCCATCGATTACAAGATTTTCATCATATGAAATACCTGCTTCTTCTAAAGCTTTTTTATAACCTTGTAACTTCTTCGCGCTTCCCGCTTTATCAATGAAAGGACCAGAGACGAAACCGATACGTTTATGTCCTTGCTCGATAAAGTGCT
This sequence comes from Bacillus sp. HMSC036E02, assembly GCF_001836235.1. Taxonomy (NCBI): domain Bacteria; kingdom Bacillati; phylum Bacillota; class Bacilli; order Caryophanales; family Bacillaceae; genus Bacillus; species Bacillus sp. HMSC036E02. The sequence goes on from NZ_KV827834.1 coordinate 145,539, forward strand.
TCATTGCATCATAAGCTGCTTGTGTATAATCAATATTTACTGATGGCGTTTCATTTTGCTCATCAAATGACGCTGCTAATACAATTGGTACTGGAGATTTTTTAAATTCTTCAATGTGAATGTCTGTAATATCTTCACCCATAAAAACAATTCCGTCCACTTGTTTTCCAAGCATCGTATTTAATAAATGGAACTCTTTCTCTTTGTTTTGATCAGAGTTACTTAAAATGATGTTATATTTGTACATTGTTGCGATATCTTCAATTCCACGTGCAAGTTCTGCATAAAACGTATTTGAGATATCAGGAATAATAACACCTACTGTAGTTGTCTTCTTACTTGCTAGTCCACGTGCTACCGCATTCGGGCGGTATCCTAAACGATCAATTGCTTCTAATACTTTCTTTCTTGTTGTAGGCTTTACATTTGGGTTACCGTTCACAACACGAGATACGGTAGCCATTGAAACGTTTGCTTCGCGCGCTACATCATAGATTGTTACGTTCATCTCATCGCACACTCCTTCTATTTTTGTTATCTATTTTTATGTATCGGTTACTTGAATGAAAAAAAGACATCAACTCTATTTGCAGATGCCACCAATCGTCCCGAGTTCTTCCTTTTACTAATGATACGATAAAAACGCAGGCTCATACAATATTTTCCCGCAAAAGTTTCGAAAAAATTCGCTTCTTTTCTCGTATTTTCGTATTTTTTATGAAAAAAGGGCATTTTTTGTAAAAAAATAGATGTTTCCTAAGTAGAAATCTTATTTTAAGCAGTACGATAGTAAATGAAATTTATATCGGCGATTTTTCGAATATATCGACTATAACTCGAAATATATCAGCGATTTTCCAAATATATCGACCGCAACTCTAATTATATCAGCGATTTTTTAAATATATCAACTTACCAACAAAAATCGACAATGACAGTCGCTATACAATAGGAGAAAGCTGTTCCAAAATGCCTTTTTGGAACAGCTCATTAAAAGTTTTTATAATTTACTTCCAAATGATTTTAATTCATTCATAAAATCATTGAACTGCGGTATATTCATTTGCTGCGCCGCATCTGATAAAGCTACAGCTGGATCTGGATGTACTTCAGCCATAATTGCATCTGCACCAATTGCCATCGCTGCTTTTGCAGTTGGTAAGAGAAGGTCACGTCGCCCTGTAGAATGCGTTACATCGACAACGACAGGTAAATGTGTTTCTTTCTTTAAAATCGGCACAGCAGAAATATCAAGCGTATTACGCGTCGCTCTTTCATACGTGCGAATACCTCGTTCACATAAAATAATGTTCCCATTTCCCTTTGCCATAATATATTCTGCCGCATTAATGAATTCTTCAATCGTTGCTGATAGACCACGTTTTAATAATACTGGTTTATTTACAGCACCAGCTGCCCTTAGCAAATCAAAGTTTTGCATATTGCGAGCACCAATTTGAATAACATCAACGTAATCTAATGACATCTCAATATCATTCGGATTTAAAATTTCACTAATAACAGCCAAATCATATTCATCTGCTACCTGGCGCAAAATTTGTAATCCCTCTAATCCAAGACCTTGAAAATCATACGGTGAAGTACGTGGTTTGAACGCACCACCACGCATTAATTTCAGACCTTGCTCTTTCATTGCTTCAGCAACTTGACGTACTTGTTCATAACTTTCCACTGCACACGGTCCCATAATAAAATGCTGATTTCCGTCACCAATTTTTTCACCATTAATTTCAACAATCGTATCTTCTGTTTTTTTCTTACGAGAAACAAGTAATGCTTTACGATGATCATCTTCTTGTAATTCTAAACCAGCTTGAAAAATTTGTTTGAAAATATGTTGTAAAGTCGAAGTTTCAAATGGACCATTATTATTCTCTGCAATTAAATCCAGCATATTTCTTTCACGTACAGGATCAAAACGTTTCACACCTTGTACTTCTTTTAAATTACCAACTTCTTGTACGAGACGACCTCTTTCGTTTAGTAACTCTAATATTTGTAAATTAAGTTGATCAATTTCAGAACGTAAACGACCTAATTGTTGTGATGCCATAAGAAAGCCACCTCTTTCAAATTCCTATATGTTACTTTTTTAAGATAACTTATTATAGCTGATACATATACGATTGTCACACGATATACAGCAATGAATTACTATCAAAAAACATTGTATATTTTCATTTAAAATAAAAAAAAGACAGTTTACATACTGTCTTTTTTTACAAGAAGGAAACAAACGGTTTATCACTGTTTTTCTCTTTTATAATAACGGCCTCAATTTTACTTTCGGACTTGATCTGTAATTGTACTTTCGCATCTTTAGGCAATTTGTCTAACATACCTTGCGCAGCCAATTGGGTAAGAGCCATTAATTCTGTTTTACCGTTATATTTAATAACAATATTCATATTTAATGTATCCATTTGATCTTTCTTATAAGAAACTTTAGCGTTGACTGGAATAAAATCTCCATTAGAAAAACCTTTTATTTCCTTAGCAAAGTTATTTATTTTTGTATTATCTTCTCCATGTGCTTGTGTAAATTCATCAGAAGGATATGAATACGACTTTTCATCAATTGTACTCCAATTTCCAAGGTTCGTATCATTCTTTTGAACAGTAGCACTAGCAATATACGTACCATTTTTTAAAGAACTAGTACTTTCTTGCTTAAAGATAGCAAACGTAATTGGAGATTTGTTATACTTATCATTTTTGTTAATAGCTTCAATAAGTTGTTTAGCAACTTCAGTCCCTTTAGACATAGCCTCTTCATTCGATACACTTGAAGACATAGCTAAACCTATCATAACACCAGATAAACTTAATTCATTTGAATTCTGTTTTCCGAAATAGTCTTGTTCTATAATATTCGTCAAAACTGGCGCTTCTACTTTCGCAACTAGTTCATCAATTAGTTTCTCTGGAATATACTGGTTTAATTGCAGTACGTGACTCTCTGTATCAAATTGCTGCGTTGCAATATTTATTAAACCATTTTCATACTCTGCTAAATCTAATTTAGAATTTGTTTTTATATTAGCTGTATTAATAACCTTTTGTTCTTTTAAAGGAATAACAGTTCTATAATAATCTTTAGAAACAGCAGTTCTCGGAATCATACTTTTTTCTTTTGTATCTTTTTGTATAACTTCATCCTTCTTACTAATCGTATTACTATTGTTACTACAAGCTCCTAGTAATAAACTTACGACTGCGAAGGATAATGCCATTTTCTTCATTACTTAAAACCTACTTTCAACAATCTAGTTATTTAGTTTGAACTATTAATAGTGTACCACTAAATATATTTCAACAAAAACAAAAAAAAAGAAGCAAGCACCTTTAGCTTGCTTCTTTTTACTTTATATTCTCTTCTAAAGCATCTTTTTTAATATTCCAATGAGATGTATTCCATACTACCATCCCATCTTTTATGTATAACACTTGCGGTGATTCATGTCTAATACTGTATTGTTCTGCAACACGATTTGACACATCTCTCGCATCTTGTACGTATAAGTAATACGCTGGCACTTCTCTTTCTTCGCTGCAATACGCTTGAAATTCTGTGTATGCACCGTGACTAATCGGGCATGTCGTACTATGTTTAAAAAGAACATACGGCTCGTTCTTTTCTACTAAGACTTCAAGCTCTTCAATTGTTTCAAGTTTTGTCATATTCATCACGATTCACCTCTCATACGAAATCTAGAGCGCTTCTCTTTCTTTTCAGCTTTTTTCTCAATTCTTTCTAATTTACGCTCTTCTTTTTCAACCTTCTTCTCTTGTCTCGACGCACGGTAATGATTGTATACTTCAATCGCCGCACTGCTCCACTGTACAACTTGCGCTACTTTATCAGCGTTATTTTCAATTTCGTCCGTTACAGAGTCCGATACATTACGAAGCTTCGTATTTAAAGATTGGATTGTCGTTCCAATCCCATCTACACCCGCTACCACTTTATTTAATGACTGTGACTTCTGTTGAATATCATCAGCTAACGCATTCGTTTTATGTAATAATTGCTCTGTCTCTACGCTAATTCCTTGCATTTGCTTTTCTAAACCTTCTAACGTACTTGCAACGTTTTCCAACGTCTTCTGAACCGATAACAACGTTCTGCATACATACACTACTAATACTGCGAAAGCAACCGCGATAATAGCCGCACTTACATATAAAAGAACTTGCATTTCATCACTTCCTTTATCTTTTTCATACTTTCCCCTATTATACAATCATTTTCCGTTTCATTCTAATCCCTATCTCATCATTAGAATTTTCATACTTATTCGTTAACTGTAACATAAATCATTCAACAAATTCCACTAAGTAGGTTACAATAGGAGAGGATACATAATTAGTAGGGAGGCTTTACATATGAAAGATCCACGTATTGAAAAGTTAGCATACAATTTAATTAACTACTCTATCCGCTTACAAAAAGGTGAAAAAGTATTAATTGAAAACTTTGGCTTACAAAAAGAACTTGTAACTGCACTTGTAAAAGAAGCATATGCAGCTGGTGGTTTCCCATTCGTCTCTTTAAAAGATCATCAAGTAGATCGCTCTTTATTAATGGGTGCTACTGAAGAACATTTCGAACAAATCGCTGCATATGAAGCAAGCGTAATGAAAGACATGGACGCTTATATCGGTCTTCGCTCTGGCGATAATATTAATGAACAAGCTGACGTTCCAAGTGAGCGTATGAAAGTTCATGGCCAAACAGTTGGTAAAAAAGTTCATAGAGATATTCGCGTTCCAAAAACACGTTGGGTTGTTCTTCGCTACCCAAATGCTTCTATGGCACAGCTTGCTAAAATGAGTACAGAAGCTTTCGAAGACTTCTACTTCGAAGTATGTAACTTAGACTACGGTAAAATGGATAAGGCAATGGATAGCCTTGTTACATTAATGAATAAAACAGATAAAGTTCGTTTAACTGGTCCTGGAACTGACTTAACATTCTCTATTAAAGACATTCCAGCAATTAAATGCTCAGGCCATTTAAACATTCCAGACGGTGAAGTATACTCTGCACCAGTTCGTGATTCTGTTAACGGTACAGTTTCTTACAACACACCATCTCCTTACAACGGTTATACATTTGAAAATGTACAACTTAAGTTTGAGAACGGTCAAATCGTTGAAGCAACTGCAAACGATACAGAGCGCATTAACAAAATCTTCGATACAGACGAAGGCGCACGCTACGTTGGTGAGTTCGCAATTGGCGTAAACCCATACATCTTACATCCAATGGGAGACATCCTATTCGATGAAAAAATCGATGGCAGCTTCCACTTCACTCCTGGACAAGCTTACGACGATGCATGGAACGGCAACAACTCGAACATCCACTGGGATTTAGTATGCATCCAACGCCCTGAATACGGCGGCGGCGAAATTTACTTCGACGACGTACTAATCCGTAAAGACGGACGCTTCGTTGTACCTGAACTAGAAGCTTTAAACCCAGAGAACTTAAAATAATAATAAAAACGCTCGGAATTTTCGCCGAGCGTTTTTATTTCTTCCCTACCATTTCTATTTTCACATGTGGATTTTCTTTCTCTATAAGCCCCAAGAATTCATCCATATTTTGCGGCATCGCAACCATATGTACTTTATATGCATTCGTCGTAATTTCAAGAGACTTTCCGACCTGACGTATAATTCTCACATCTTTTAATACAATATCATCATTTAAAATACCGTACTTTAATACGCCATTTTCTACTTTATGTTTTTTAATAAATACTTCCCAAACGAGTGGTACATTTACAATGAAGCATAAACCCATCCCAATCAACGCTGACATCCAATGCGCTTTATTGGTGAAAAGCATGACAATTGGATATATAAACATAAAAGCTAACGTAAGACAAACGAAAATGACTACTGACTTACTTCTTTGAATTGGAAAGTTCATACCTACACCCCCTAACCCAAATTATACCACTATTTCCATTTTGCTTCATAGAAAAAGGCCATTTCTAAATGACCTTTTACACAATGTACCTATAAAATTTCTTATCTACCTGTAGCACCGGAAAGTTTTTCGGCAACTCGTCTATACTCACACTTTCAAAACCATTCTTTTCATAAAAACGATGTGCCGCTAAAAATTTTACTGTTGTTCCTAAGTAAATATCTTTCAATTTTTTATCCTCAGCCCATGAAATTGCTGTTTGAAGCAACATATGTGATGCGCCCCATTCTTTTCCGCGAAACTCTTTCTTCACGAACATTTTTCTTAACGCTACTTGATGATTCTCAATATCTAATAAAGCTACTGTTCCAACTACTTTACCATCATAAATTGCTATCCAAAAGTTTCCGTAATCCTTTTGATAGAATGTTTCTATTTCAAGTAAATCAGGTTGCTCTTCTTTCGTAATGGGAACATTATATTCTTTTTGCTGAATATGAACGATAAGATCTACTACTTCCTCTTGAAACGTACTTTCATATGGAACAATACGAATCTTCTCGTTCATCGAATCTCTTTCCATTCTGAAGCTAGTAAACTATATACAGCGATATCATGAAAATGATCATATAGCCATTCTTCATCTCGTAAAATACCATCTAACTTAAATCCTAAACGTTCTGGAATTGCGCGGCTCTTCGCATTTCCAACACCGCACCGAATTTCAATTTTATTCAACTTTAAATTTTCAAATGCATAGTGAAGTACAGCCTTTACGCTACGCGTCATAATACCTTTCCCGCCAGCATCTTCTGCAAGATAATACCCAAGACTCGTCGCTTTCTTCCCCCAGCTCACTGGATGAATGCCTACCATCCCAACGAGCTTTCCTTTGTAACGGATACCACTTTCAAAACCGTCTCCCTCTGCAAACTTCTTTAACCACATCGGAAAAATCTCATCATAAGCATCAGCAGATTTCGTCCCATCTACCCAAGGGAGCCATTTTCGTAAATGATTACGGTTTTGATCTAATAATTGATATAATTCCTCTTTATGATGTTTTTCTAGTAATTGTAGTTCGATTTCGTCATCTACTCGGAGTGTGAACATATTTTTCAGTCCCCTTTTTAGTTTTCTTATTATTCTAACACTTATATTTCAAAACGCGTACCAATATATCAACGATTTTTGAAATATATCGAACACAACTCCATATATATAGACGTTTCAACATTAATGCATAACCACGACAACATAAAAAAGACGCACAGCTAAGCTATGCGTCTTTTCTATTACTTCTCTGCAACTTGAACTTCTTTTACGTAAGCTGCTTCGAATTTTTGGATGTCTCCTGCGCCCATGAAAATTAGAACGCCGTTTTTATGTTTCTTTAATACATCCGTTGTTGTATCTGTAATTAGTTCTGCACCGTCAATACGCTTTTGCAAATCTTCGATTGTTAATTCACCTTTGTTTTCGCGTGCTGATCCGAAAATATCACATAAGTATACTTGGTCAGCTTTGCTTAAGCTTTCAGCAAACTCATCTAAGAACTTTTCTGTACGTGAGAATGTATGTGGCTGGAATACAGCGACAATTTCACGCTCTGGATGTTTTTGACGAGCTGCTTCAATCGTTGCATTAATTTCTGTCGGATGGTGTGCATAGTCATCGATGATTACTTGCTCTCCCATCGGCTTTTCATTAAAGCGACGTTTTACGCCTTCAAAAGTTGTTAATTGATGTTTTACTGCTTCTACATCAACATTTTCATAATGGCAAAGCGCGATTACTGCTAACGCATTTAATACGCTGTGATTGCCGTATCCTGTAATTTTGAACGTGTCATAGTACGTATTACGAACGAATACATCAAAAATAGTGCCATCTGTTCTCTTTTGGATGTTGCGTGCTTGGAAATCATTATCTTCTCCAAATCCATAGAAAATAACAGGTACTTTCGCTTGAATTTTTTGAAGTTCTTCATCATCTCCACATGCAATAATGCCTTTTTTCACTTGCAATGCCATCTCTTGGAATGCACTGAATACATCATTGATGTCTGCAAAATAATCTGGATGATCAAAATCAATATTCGTCATAATTGCATAGTCTGGATTATAAGACAAGAAATGACGACGATACTCACAAGCTTCAAATACAAAATACTTACTATTTTCTACCCCATGCCCTGTTCCATCTCCAATAAGGTAAGATGTTGGATGTGCACCTTGCATTACATGGGCTAACAAACCTGTTGTTGATGTTTTTCCGTGTGCACCAGTTACAGCAACACTTGTGTATTGGCTCATCAGGTCACCTAAGAAATGATGGTAACGATGGACTGGGATGTTTAATTCTTTTGCTGCTACGATTTCTTCATGCGTATCAGGAAATGCATTTCCTGCAATAATCACTTGTCCTTCTTCTACATTATTCTTATCAAAAGGAAGGATCGAGATACTACGCTTTTCCAACGCTGTTTGTGTAAAGAAACGCTTTTCATAATCAGACCCTTGAACAGTATGCTTCATATCATGAAGAATTTGCGCTAATGAACTCATTCCTGTTCCTTTAATTCCTACAAAATGGTAAACTGTCATCTTAAAGAACCTCCAACATTTCGAACTAATACAACGGCCTATCTATAAGACAGTATATGAATCTTTTCTTATTTTGGTAATCATCATACATTTTTGATGTAGTGAAGTTATTCTTCCCTTCACTTATCAGGATAAACTCGTACGTACTTCTTTATATATCTATAACAAGTCCATTATAGCAAAAAAGAAGCCGCTATACTATGATAACAGAAAAACTGATAGGGTCAATCACCTATCAGTTTTTCTCTCTTTTACATCTCTTCTCTTTTTTCTAATTGAACACGCTCTAAACGTGGGTTTGGACGATATTTACGACCAGCTTTTGCTTCTGGTTTCCCATTTAATTCTACATTATCACCAGTAAAGCCAATATTCATTTTTAATAAGCTACTTCCTACCCCGTATATGTCAACAGGTACGTTTTGAGCTTCAAATTCACGAATACGCTTCTCATCAAATCCACCAGTTACAACGATGTCTACATGCTGGAATCCTTCTTCATCAAGTGCTTTACGAAGTGCGAATACAAGCGATGGGTTTACACCACGTGGATCGAATGTTCCAAGTACTTCTGGGTGGCGAATGAAGTATTGATCAATCATCGTGCGGGACGTATCTACACGTACACCTTTTAATGTTGATCCAAATTCACGCGCTACGCGAAGTGCATCTGTAATGACATCATTGTTGTAATCAATTAATACAACTAATTCATCTTCTGGGAATTTCTTATGATATGCTTTTGCCGCTTCTACAACATCACCATTAAACATTTGAATTAATGCGTGAGGCATCGTCCCCATACCACTTTTGCCCCACCATTCATTCATCGCATGCGTCGCTTGTGCGCTCATACCTCCGATGTATGCTGCATAACCGTCACCAGCTTGTTGTGTATAATGATCGTCACGATCTCCCATGAAAATAACTGGTTTTTCTTTATCTACGCTACGCGCAGCTTGGACAACGTTATATACGTTTGTCGCAACCGATGTACGACGAGCTAAAATCCCATCAATGACACCTTCTAAAAATCCGAAATTTTCATAAGGACCATGAATTGTTAACACTGTTTCAAATGGACTAATTTTATCGCCATCTTTTAAAGAGTTAATCTCAAGTTCCTCAGGATTTTTAGCGAATGTTTGTAACAACGCAATCACTTCATCTGTTCCGCAAAGAACTGCATTTTCCTTTTGGAAAAATTGCATCGTTACAACACTTTTCGGGCGAAATTCTTCAATGATTTCTCTAGTCTTTAAAAAGTAAACGGCAGAGAACCAACCTTCTCCAACGCGTTCGTCAAATTTAAATGTTTTATTTGTTAGTCTATTTATTTCACCTTTTAATTTTAATTCAATTTCTTTCATGTCGCTTTACTCCCTACTTTACTATCCAACATTTTCTCTTAGTATACAGCATAACCGTTTACTATACATTTGTTTCCTGCATAGCAGCGAATTCATCCTCAGAAATAAGGACATCTCTTGGCTTCGTTCCTCTTGCTTCAGAAATAATTCCTTGCGATTGCATCTCTTCAATGAGACGTGCTGCGCGATTATAACCGATGCGGAATTTTCGCTGTACAGAAGATGTGGACGCTCCCCCTTGTTCTACAACAAATTGACATGCTTCGAAGAACAATTCGTCTTCCGACTCAGCTTGTTCTGTTTTCGCTAATAAATCCTCTTGCTTAAATAAGTAATTCGGCTTCATTTGCTTTTTCACATGATCAACTGTCTTTTCAATCTCATCATCCGATACATATACACCTTGTACACGAACAGGCTTAGATGTACCGTTCCCTAAGAATAACATATCACCACGGCCAAGTAATTTCTCCGCGCCACCAATATCGATAATCGTACGCGAATCAACTTGAGATGATACAGTAAACGCAATACGCGTTGGAATGTTTGACTTAATTAAACCTGTAATAACATCTACAGATGGACGCTGCGTCGCTACTAATAAATGAATACCACAAGCACGTGCTTTTTGTGCAATACGACAAATCGCTTCCTCAACATCACCAGGTGCTACCATCATTAAATCGGCTAACTCGTCAATGACAATAACGATATAAGGTAATGTTTCTCCCGGAATTTCTCGCTCACTTACAATCGTATTATAACGAGTTAAATCACGAGCACCTGCGTGCGCAAACAATTCATAACGACGTTCCATTTCCTCAACTGCCCATTTTAATGCAGCTGTTGCTGCTTTTACATCCGTAATAACAGGTGCTACAAGATGTGGAACAGAATTGTATGGTGCAAGCTCAACCATCTTCGGATCAATTAACATTAACTTCACTTCATGTGGTTTCGCTTTATATAAAATACTCGTTAAAATCGCGTTAATACACACACTTTTACCTGAACCCGTTGCACCCGCAATAAGTCCGTGCGGCATTTTTCGAATATCCGTTACAATTGGATCCCCTGAGATATCAAGTCCAAGCGCAACAGTAAGCGGTGATTCACTCTTTGTGAATACAGGACTTCTTAAAATTTCGCGAAGAAATACTGGCTTACTTTCTTTATTCGGAACTTCAATTCCAATCGCACTCTTCCCTGGAATCGGTGCTTCAATACGAATATCTTTCGCAGCTAAGCTTAACTTAATATCATCACTTAAATTTGTAATTTTATTTACTTTCACACCTGGGTCTGGCTGCACCTCAAAACGAGTGACTGCCGGACCTTGCGATACATTAATAACATGTGCTCCAACGTGAAAATTATTAAACGTTGTATCTAATAATTCTTTCTGCTCCTCTAACCATTCTGTATTATCTAACGCTGATTGCTGTGGAATCGACAACAGCGCTAATGGCGGAACAGTGTATGTCGGTGGTGTGTGCAATACATTTCGCATATCGTTCTCTCTTTGATTTACAACATATGCTTTCTCTTGTACTTCCGTACTTGAAATTGGCTTTTGTACTTGCTCTACCACTACTTGCTGTATTGGTTGTTCTTCCACTTGTGGCTCTGCTACTACTT
>NZ_KV827835.1:0-309 GCF_001836235.1 Bacillus sp. HMSC036E02
GTTTTGCAAAAAAATTGGCAAATTCCTTTTCGGTTTTAAGTAGTTATCCAATTGCTGATAACGGGAGCTAATGTTCAGCAGATCCTATCTTTTGATTTTCTATATCGTGAATTATGAGAATAAAAAAAGCCCTCCAGTTAAGCAATCTGGAAAGCCTTTTTATAAATTTCTAGATACCTTGAATTGCGACTTATTGTATTTTTCACTTAGCGTGAGAGGTTCCGAAATGCTAGAGGTAGCCCCTCGCTACATAGTTATCAAGTTCAAATTTTTTAGTACCCCAAAAACGAATTTTTGTGCTAGCTTGTA
>NZ_KV827835.1:409-2761 GCF_001836235.1 Bacillus sp. HMSC036E02
AACGAATTTTTGTGCTAGCTTGTAACAAAACAGCTTATTTTTTGGTTTTGGGGCAAACTTGAATTCTTAAGTTGATAGGAATGGTGTACCATCAGCATTTCAGAAAAAAACCACGCTAAGCAAATTTGAAATATTAAACGGCTCTTTAATATTTCAAGGACGTAAAGAATTTAGATTTTTAAACAATCAATCGTTTAAATTATTGATTGTTTAAACGTAAAATATAGTTTATATAAATTAATTAAATTGCTGTAGAGAATTTAATAAGTTTTTATGAATACGTAATAATGTTTGAATTTCTGTTTCTTGGAGTTGTTCTAATGCTAATGACATAGCCTTATAGGAAGTAGAATTTTCAATAGATTTTTTTGATGTTTCTTGGCCTTTCGTTGTTACTTTTAATTTTTTCTCTCTACGATCTTCTGATGAGGGCTCTCTCTCGACTAATCCTAAATTAACTAATTCATCCACATTTACACTCACTGTACTTTTAGGGACTGAAAGTCGCTCTGAAATACTTTTAAGAGTAATATTAGGAATTACATAAATTGTGTTTAAGATTCCCATTTGTTGTACTGTTAACCCTAAACTAGAGGCATTTTGATTTGTAAATTTTATTATTTCTTTATTTATTGCTACAAATGACTGTACAACTTCTGCTTCTTTTTCGGGGTTCTGATTTTTTTGTATCATTGTAATAACTTCCTCTCTTTTTATATAGTTCAACATTAAACGGTTCATTATTGAACTATTATAGTATGGACTACTTTCAGAGAAAAATCAATTTAACCAGTTTCAACATAAAACTGCTTAATTTTAAGAGCAATACGAATTATTAATGCAACACAATTTAAATTAGCTCGAAAATCCTTAGCGTGTTTTTTTCCGAAATGCTAGCGCTATTCCTAATAGGTATAGCACCACACATCCATCAACTTAAGGATTTAGACTATTTTTGAAGTTAAAAGCACGTTACTATTTTCTTATGCTAATGAGAAAGGGTGACGTGCTTTTTATGAATATGCATCAAAAACAAGAGTTATCTTTATTTGCCGAAGAGCTATATCGATGTATGTCTTCTCCCGCTACACTTAATCAATCAGCTATAGAAGCAGGCGGAATGAAACGAATACGCAAGTGCCATGGGCACCATTTCTTATCTTTGTGTGTATGGTTAAATCAACAACTCGCTACTACCTCTCTTACTCAACTTTGTAGTCAATTAGAAACTTCAACAGGAATTTTATTAAGTCTGGAGGGAGTTAATCGACGATTTAATTCGGATCCTGTAGCCTTCTTTCGCACTGTATTTACTACACTTCTACTCATCAGGTAGCATAGTAAAAAAATTGAAGCCCATCAGGGTTTATTTGATATGCCTACTTTTATAAAATCTATAAAAGATAATAAAAAACTATATGAAAAGACAGCATTTTGTATAAAAATATACCTTAAGTTAATGGATGTGTGGCGGTACCCCTTGTATAAGAGTTTGTTTTTAGACAACTCTGCCTCAATAGTATCCTGATATTGCTAAAAAAGAACTAAGATGTTTCATCCTAGCTCTTTTTTAGCAATATCAACTTATTATATACATTCCTCAATCATTATTTTACTTCATTGGCAACAAAGAAATGCTCACATACACTTGAAATACGTTTTAAATCCACATTGCCGCCTGAAATAACCGCTACTACTTTTTTACCCTTTACATATTTATCAACTTTTCCTGCAAGAAGAGCGGCTGTGGCTAATGCTCCCGCCCCTTCTACGACAGCTTTTCCGCGTTGCAGTAAGTCTTTCATCGCTACTTCTAATTCTTCTTCCGATACAGTTACAATGTCATCTACTAGTTTTTTTACAATTTCAAAGGTTAAATTTCCAGGTATTTTAACTGCACAACCATCTGCTATTGTTGGGGCATTATAATGTGATACAATTTCTCCAGCATCATAAGAAGCTTTCATACCGTGTACGTTTTCAGCTTGAACCCCAATAATATTAATGGAGGGATTAAATGATTTCAGTGCTACAGCAATTCCTGAAATAATACCTCCCCCACCAATAGGTACTATGACAGTATCAACATCCCACATATCATCTAGAATATCTAAGCCAATTGTTCCTTGGCCAGCCATTACTTCTACATCATCATATGGATGTAGGTATGTTTCGCCTGTTTCTTTTATAATTTCTTCACATTTCGCTTTTGCATCATCAAACGTATCACCGTATAAAATAACTTCAGAACCATATCCTCTTGTCGCATCCACTTTAGCTTGCGGTGCAGAGGTCGGCATTACAATTTTGCTTTTAATTTTGAGTAAATGGGAAGATAATGCAACACCTTGT
>NZ_KV827835.1:2861-3398 GCF_001836235.1 Bacillus sp. HMSC036E02
TTTATTAAATGCACCACGAAATTTGAATGACCCAGTTAACTGCATGTTTTCTAACTTTAAATAAATTTCTCCACCGGTTTTACTGGTTAAATAGAAAGATTTAACCAAAGGCGTTTTTCTAGCATTTCCATCTAAAATTTTTTGTGCTTTTTTTATATTCTCAATGTTCAGTGGTAAAATCTCATTACTCATACTAACACTTCTTTCAATGGCTTATAATCTAATTCTAGTGTTGTACCTAAATTCTCATAAGTTATTGTACCCTTGTAAATATTTACCCCCGTCGCCAAAGCCGGTTTATTTTGGATTGCATTCTCTAATCCATTTTTAGCTATTTCTAGTAAATACTCAATATTTCCATTTGCTAAGGCCATGGTAGAAGTACGTGGAGTAGCACCAGGCATATTGGGTACTGCATAGTGGATCACATCATGTTTAACAAATACAGGATTATCATGAGTTGTATAATGATCAACTGTCTCTACCGTACCACCTTGATCTATTGCAATATCCACAATGACACTTCCTGGCTTCATA
>NZ_KV827836.1:0-420 GCF_001836235.1 Bacillus sp. HMSC036E02
TCATTCGAAATTAAAAAGGGTATGACAGAAATTCTATCATTAAACATAGAAAATGAAATGGTAGATACGGGAAATGTAGAAATTACAAAAATAGATAAAGATAATAAGGCACCGTTAGCAGGTGTAGTCTTTGAAGTTCAAGACGACAAAGGCAAGGTAGTAACGAAAGTAACGACAGATAAAGCTGGAAAAGCAACAGTTTCAGATTTATCAGTAGGAAAGTACAAGTTAGTAGAAGTAGAGAGTTTACCAGGCTACAAAAAATTAGAAAAGCCTGTACCATTTGAAATTAAAAAAGGTATGACAAAATCTTTAACGTTCACTGTAGAAAATGAAATGGTAGATACGGGGAATGTAGAAATCACAAAAATAGATAAAGACAGTAAAGCACCATTAGAAAATGTTGTATTTGAAGTACGT
>NZ_KV827836.1:520-98674 GCF_001836235.1 Bacillus sp. HMSC036E02
AGGAAAAGCAAACGTTTCAGATTTATCTATTGGAAAGTATGAGTTAGTAGAAGTAGAAACACCAGCAGGCTACAAACCACTAGAAAAGCCAGTTTCATTCGAAATTACAAAAGGTATGACGAAAGTCTTATCATTGCAAGTAGAGAATGAACAGTTAGACAAAGGTTCAGTGGAGATTACAAAAATGGCTGCTGAAAGCAAGGAAGTCTTATCAGGAGCTGTGTTTGAAGTTCATGATGAAAAGGGAAAAATAGTAGTGAAAGTAACAACAGATAAAGATGGAAAGGCAAAAATCACAGATCTATCTGTAGGTAACTACACACTAGTAGAAGTAGAAGCACCAAAAGGATATGAAAAATTAACTAATCCAATTCCATTTGAAATTACAAATGGAATGATAAATGCAGTTCAATTAGAAGTATTAAACAAATTGAATCATTTAGCGCCACCAGGCCCAGAAACACCAGATCCAGAAAAACCTGGAACACCAGATCCAGAAAAGCCTGGAACACCGAATCCAGAGAAACTTGAAAAAGAATTACCGAAGACAGGGCAGAAAATGCCTGTGGAACCATATATGGGAGCACTTCTTGTAATGATGAGTTTTGGATTACTCATATTAGGTAGAAAACAGCAGAGATAATAAAGGTGAAAAGGTATCCTCAAAGTATTTGAGGATACCTTTTTTAGCATAAAAAAAAGCATCTAGCAAAAGTACTAGATGCAAATAAAAACACAAGGGAAGACAAAATTCTTCCCTTTTCCCGTATGTAATTATATCAAAAAATTTATAAAAAACTAGCTATATTTAAAATATAATTTTTAAAAAAGTTATATACATAAATAATTGCAATACGCGCAGTTTTATCTTTCTGAAAAATCTATTTCTTTATTTTTGAATATTAAGACTAATGTTGATAAATCTTCAGATAATTAGAAAAAATATCCGAAAGGATATATAATATTGCTTAATAAATAATTTTAATGAATTACGTATATTTCATTTGGTGTATTAATTGAATATCATAATTTTTAATTTTATTAAGCAAGAATCTCGGTTACTTATTGCATTTCTAACATAGGGTGAGATAGAAAAATACAATAGTGTGGAGGTTTTTATAATGACGTTTGTTCTTAGTAAAATGAGTGGCTTTAGCATAGAAGAAAAGGTACATGAATTTGAATCTAAAGGATTCCTTGAAATCTCAAATGAAATCTTTTTACAAGAGGAAGAGAATCATCGTTTATTAACACAAGCACAGTTAGATTATTATAATTTGGAAGATGATGCGTACGGTGAATGCCGTGCTAGATCTTATTCAAGGTATATAAAGTATGTTGATTCACCAGATTATATTTTAGATAATAGTAATGATTACTTCCAATCTAAAGAATATAACTATGACGATGGCGGGAAAGTTAGACAGTTCAATAGCATAAATGATAGCTTTTTATATAATCCTTTAATTCAAAATATCGTGCGCTTCGATACTGAATTTGCATTTAAAACAAATATAATAGATACAAGTAAAGACTTAATTATAGGTTTACATCAAGTAAGATATAAAGCTACTAAAGAAAGACCATCTTTTAGTTCACCTATTTGGTTACATAAAGATGATGAACCAGTAGTGTTTTTACACCTTATGAATTTAAGTAATACAGCTATTGGTGGAGATAATTTAATAGCTAATTCTCCTCGGGAAATTAATCAGTTTATAAGTTTGAAGGAGCCTTTAGAAACTTTAGTATTTGGACAAAAGGTCTTCCATGCCGTAACGCCACTTGGAACAGAATGTAGTACGGAGGCTTTTCGTGATATTTTATTAGTAACATTTTCTTATAAGGAGACAAAATGAGAGAGAATAAAATAATTATGATTTCTGGAGCCAATAGCGGTATAGGTCATGCTTGTATAAAATACTTTTTAGAAAAATCATTTCATGTAATAGCGCTTGATATTAATAATAATAATTTAATAGATTATATGAAAACAGATATGCCTTTGAAAGTAGTGCAAATTGATTTAAGTAATAGCGAAGCGATTCATAATCTTTTTACTCAATTAGATTTAGAAAAGCTTTCTCCTGATATATTAATAAATGCAGCTGGTATTCGAGAGATAACACCTGTTTTACATTTATCCGATGATATGTTTAAAAAAGTAATTGATGTAAATTTAGTAGCCCCATTTATCCTTTCTAGGGAAGTAGCTAAGCGATGGTGTGAATCGAAAATAAAAGGTTGTATTGTGAATATAGCATCGGTTTCTGGATTAATGGCTGAACCAGAGCGAGCTGCTTATGTTGCATCAAAGCATGCTTTAATCGGATTGACTAAACAGATGGCTATGGAATTTGGGAAGCAAAATATAAGGGTGAATAGCATTTCTCCCGGTGTTATTAGAACTGAACTTACAGAAGAATACTTTAGTAATACAGCCTTGATGTCTATGATAAAAAGTAATCAATCTTTAGATACTTGGGGGTTGCCGCAGGATATTGTTTCATGTATTGAGTACTTGATTTCTGATCAGGCCCGCTTTATTACTGGTTCTAATTTTGTAATTGATGGTGGTTGGACTGCTGGGAAAAATTTATAATTGAGTGTTTTTGAGGAAAAGCACCTGTCCTTTTTTAGGCTGGTGTTTTTCTCACTATAAACCGAGTTTTTATTGGAGGAGGATTAATTTGCTTCAAAAAAGTTTTAAGCAAGAGAAAACGGTACCGGCTTTAAAGATGATAGCATCAATGGTTATCTTTGGATCAGTTGGATTTTTTTCAGTTCAAACAAACTTACCTTCGTTTGAATTAGTGTTTGTAAGGTGTATTTTTGCGACAATATTTTTAAGTGTATGCTGGTTGCTTACAGGGCAATATAAACAAGATAAATGGGAACGAAAAGAAGTTATTCAAGTTTTAATATGTGGCTTTTTCTTAGTATTTAATTGGGTTTTCTTATTTAAAGCCTTTGAAAATATGTCAGTTACAATTGCTATCTCGGTTTATCATCTTGCACCAGTAATTGTACTGTTAATTGGAAGTATCGTCTTTAAAGAAAAATTAACATTAATATCTATCATTTCAATAGTTGTGTGTTTTGCAGGAGCTTTATTAATTGCTGGTATCGATGGAAGTTTCTCTGTCGGTTCATTAATGTCTTCAGGTATGATATGGGGATTTCTTGCAGCTCTCTTTTATGCATTTACAACTTTATTTGGTAAAGGGATTAACAAAATGAGTGCGTATGCAATGACATTTTTACAAACATTCTTGGGGATATTTCTTTTAATACCATTTATAGATTTAGATGCTTTTAGTGGCCTCACTCAAAGTAATTGGACATATATTATAGCTACTGGTTTTATTCACACAGGGATAGTATATTATCTGTTTTTTGATAGTTTACGCTATTTATCTACAAAAACAATCTCAATATTAGTTTTTTTGGATCCGGCAGTGGCAATATTATTAGATACTGTACTTACTGGATTCCGTCCAACTTTAATGCAAATAACAGGAATTCTTTTTATTTTTATTGGTATGACTTTAACATTAAAAAAATCTAAAGATAAAAAACTGAGCCAAAAAGAAAAGCGAATTGAAAGCGATGCTAGTATATCTCAACAATAATGAAATATATTGTGTATAAAACGATAAACCTTACATGAATCATGTAAGGTTTATTTTAGTTCAATATAATTCATATTTATAATATATAATTTTCAAAACTGAGGTATGTTTTTCTTTAATATGCTTTTGATTCATATATTTTTATTTGACTATAAATTTACAAAAATGTATATGAAATCTTATTTTTGATAATATATAAGTAATAAATTCATAGAATTGGAGTGATGAGATGCAGCCGTTAGAAAGGGAGATTCATTCTAATATGCTGAAAGTGTGGCGAATTCACGCTTTAATTGGGACGGCAGTTATACTAACAGTCGTAATTGCGTATTTCTTTTTTATGATTAACTTTAACTGGTGGGGCTGGTTGTTTGGACTATTAGTAACAGGAGCTATTACATTTATACCACTTGATTATTTTGTGTTTCCAAATTTACGTCAGCGCTATTATAGTTACAGATTAAATGAAGAAGAGATTGAGATTCAAAAGGGAATGTTCGTTGTAAAACGCGTACTTATTCCGATGATCCGTGTGCAGCACGTAACGATTGAGCAAGGGCCGATTATGAGAAAGTATAATTTAGCAGAATTACACATTTCAACAGCCGCAACTTCTCATAGTATTCCAGGTTTAACGAAAGAAGAAGCAGAACAGCTAAAAAGACAAATTGGAGAACTTGCGAAAGTGAGTGATAAGGATGTATAAGAGGCAACATCCGATTACGATATTGTTAGGTATTAGAGTTGCGAGTTTGTTGCCACTTATTATTCTTGTTTTATTTAAACCTGATGAACAAGTGGAACCTTGGTATTTATTTTATCTTTTCCTTCTGGTTGTTTTATTCATCATGGCTATTTTTTCAGCAATTAAATGGTATTTTAAAGTGTACTGGATTGAGAATAATATTTTACATATAAAGCACGGTGTTTTTGTAAAGAAGGAAAGTTATTTAAATAAAGAACGTGTGCAAAATGTTAGTACGTCTTCTAATGTCATTTATCAGATGCTTGGGCTTATGAAGTTAAATATAGAAGTAGCGGGTGGTGGTAGTGAACCAGAAGTGATGTTGGCTGGTATTAAAGAAGACGAGGCAAAACATTTAATCTCTTTATTACATAAGAAAGAAACTACTGTAAAAGAAGAAATAGAAGAGGAAGAAAGCAAGACGGTTTATCAGTTAACAGCGAAAGAGGTTTTAGCAGCAGCGATTACATCTGGTCGGTTCGGACTAGTGTTTTCTGGACTGGTACTTCTTTACACAAAGTTTGATTTTGTTCTTCCTGAAGGATTCACAAGTAAAGTAGAAGCGTATGTGATGGGAAACGGTGTTTATAAACTAATTGTAATAGCATTAATTTTAATGGCAATTTCATGGATTATTTCCACGGCTGGATATGTGTTGAAATATGCAAACTTTAAAATTGAGCGAAAAGGGGAAGAAATTCGTATCGTTCAAGGGTTATTTGAAAAGAAAGAGTTTGTCTTAAAATTGCACCGAATTCAAGCGATTACTGTAAAAGAATGTATGCTTCGCCAGCCATTTGGTTATTGCGCTGTTGAAGTGGAAGCAATTCACAGTATTGGAGCAGCAAGTAATGAAGTGATGCTGCATCCTTTTATGAAGAAAAAAGATGTACAGCACCTGCTCACATATTTAGAGTTACCTTATGAAATTGAAGCGGAGATCGCTCACTTACCAAAAACAGCGTTGCGTCGTTATTTCATTATGGGCTGGTTAATAAGTATCATACTCACAGTTCTAATTGCTAGCGTGAGTATATATTTAAAACAATATATTGCGTTATTTTTTATTTTACCGTTATTTATCGTGTTTTCGTTACTTGCGTATGCTAGATATAAAAGTGGCGGTTATGAATTAAGAGAAAATCAACTAACGGTTGTATATCGTAATTTTTCGAAATATACAGGAATAATGCGAAGAAGACATGTTCAAGCAGTAGGTTATAATCAATCGTATTTTCAAAGAAAGGATGAATTATGTACAACTCTTGTAGCGGTAGCTGGGCGGGGTTATGAAGTAAAGCATATGAGAAAAAAAGATTCACTTCGTATATATAATTGGTACAAAGAAAAAGGAAACACCGGTGTGTAATGGTGTTTCCTTTTTGTGTCATGATTTGTCGATAAGTCGATATATTCGAAGAATCGCTGATATAATTCGAGTTGCGCCGATATATTCAGAAAAACGCTGATATAATTCGAGTTGCGTTGATATATTCGAAGAATCGCCGATATAATTTCACATACCGTGGTTTCCGAACTCCAAACTCAAAAAAATTAAACTAACACATCAAAAGTAGTCACAAAAGAAGGGCGAGAGAAAATACTCTTTTGCTGTTCCGCATGTGGATGCGCTTGAGTCTGAGGTTTTCCTTCTGCTTGCGTGGGACGTTTTTTATGAGCGTTTTCGAATGAACGTGATTCTGTCCAGTCTTTAAAGTTTTGCTCTGTTTCCCACATCGTTAAGATGACATATGTATCGTTGCTTAATGGGCGTAGAACGCGGATCGCTTGGAATCCTGGTTCGTTTTCGATAAGGCCTGCGCGGTTTTTAAAGCGGTTTTCAAATACAGAGCGACCTTCGTCTGTTACAGAAATGTTGTTACAAACGATATAGCCAGGTTGTCCTTTGAATTCACCGACAGCATCTAGTACGTCATACTGAAGTGAACCTTCTACTAATTCTTCTGTATTTTCTTTATAAAACATATCTTTTTCATTATTTTTTGCAGTGAAATGTGCTTGTTCTAGAGGTGTTTCGTATGAAATAATAGCCTTCATTTTAATGCCCCCTTACTAGTTTGTTTCTATTATATCAACTCTCTTAAAAAACTTCGAAGATTATATACATAAAGATACTTCTTTTTCAAATAATAAATGTACCATCATTTGGAAAGAAGGACGATGTATGAAGAAAGTAAAGTGGACTTTATTAGGCGGCGTCGCAACGTTCGTAGTAGCGATTGTACTCTATAAACTTATCGTGTTAGCTGGTGGCTATATGATGGATGAAAAGCAGCTCGTTTTCCACTCTTCATCACGTATCGTTGACCAGAAAGGGAAAGAAATTACGAAATTATATGTAGAAAATAGAGACCTCGTACCGATCGAGCAAATTCCGAAGTATGTGCAGCAGGCGTTTGTTGCGGTGGAAGATTCTCGTTTTTATGAGCATCAAGGGATTGATTATCCGTCTATATTCCGGGCTCTTTATAAAGATACGTTAGCTAGAGAGAAGGTAGAGGGCGGTAGTACCATTACGCAGCAACTCGCTAAAAACGTCTTTTTAACTCGTGAAAAAACATTTACGCGCAAATTGAAGGAAGTCGCAATTTCTCTTCAATTAGAGCAAAAATATACGAAGCAACAAATTCTTGAAATGTATATGAATCATATTTATTTTGGTCATGGGGCTTACGGCATTCAAGCGGCAGCAAAGTTGTATTTTAATAAAAATGTTGAGGATTTAACAGTAGAGGAAGGGGCAATGCTTGCAGGCCTTCCGAAGTCACCAAACGGATATTCACCGTACTATTCTGCAGAGAAGAGTAAGGAACGCCGTGATCTAGTGTTGTCACTTATGCATAAACAAGGCTATTTGACTGCAGAAGAAAGCGTTCGTTATCAAGGGAAGACAATTGCTCTATATAAAAATTTAGATGAGAATGAGCTTGCATATATGCCGTATATTGATATGGTCATAGATGAAGCCGCTCGTTTATACGGATTGTCTCATCAAGAAGTACTTCGCGGAGGATATACGTTTGTCGTACCTATGGATGAAAAGATTCAAAAGGTAGCATATAACCAGTTTCAAGATGCAAGGAATTTCCCTGGGAAAGAAGAGGGGGCGCAAGGTGCTTTCTTATTAATGGATAATCGTACGGGAGGGATTAAAGCGGCGATTGGGGGAAGAAAGTACGTCCCGAGAGGATTTAATCGTGTTTTTGCCAAAAGGCAGCCTGGATCTGTTTTAAAACCACTTATCGTTTATGCACCAGCACTAGAAACGAAAAAGTATAATCCGTATTCTTTATTAACGAATGAAAGAAATTCTTTTGAAGGGTATGAACCTCGAAATTATAATCATGAGTATTCAAAAGAAATGACGATGTATGATGCGATTTTAGAGTCGGCAAATGTACCGGCAGTTTCTTTATTAAATGAGTTAGGGGTAGAAGAAGGAAAGCAATATTTAGAAAAAGGAAATGTTCATATTGCAGATGCTGGTTTAAGTACAGCGCTTGGCGGATTGAAAAATGGCGTTTCAACATTTGATCTTGTAAAAATGTATCGTTCATTTTTAGCAAATGGAAATATTATCGAGCCGCACGTTATTGATAAAGTATTAAACAGACACGGTGCAGTCATTGGGGAATCTCCAAAAGTAGAGACGAAAATCTTCTCGAAGCAGACAGCATGGTATATGACGAAAATGCTAGAAGGAGTTGTGAAGGAAGGGACAGCGAGAGTTGGTGTATATAACGGTGCGCTAGCTGGAAAAACGGGTACAACTTCATTGCCAAATGACGATAAGGGAGCAAGAGATATGTGGTTCGTTGGTTATACACCGAACTTAGTAGGCGCTGTTTGGATTGGTTATGACCGTACGGATAAGGAGCATCAATTGCAAGGAGAAAGTGCATCTGCGACAAAATTGTTTAAGAAAATTTTAACGAAGGCTAATGTAGAACATAAAGAGAAGTTTATGAAGCCTGAAGGTGTGGAAACAATCGGCGCTCCGATTCGGCTGCGCAAAATTGAAGATGTAAAAATGAAACTATCATTTAGCCCTTTCGGTTTATTTAAAGCAAAATTAAGCTGGACGCCACTTCCAGATAACAGAATTATGTACCGAATCTATAGAGTGGAGAACGGAATTCATACGCATGTTAGCACTGTAAATGGTGCTGGGGAATATGAGGAAAAGTTCGTTAACATATTTTCAAAACCGAGCTTTTACGTTGTACCATATAATACACAAACGAATCGTGAAGGAGAAAAGTCAAAAGTAGCTAAACCATAGTTTTTCTCTGTGTTATAATAAGAATGTTGTGAAAATAGTAAGCGTTTTTAAGAATGTTTGTGTCAATTTAATGAACAACGTACATAATATTATGCATTTTGTTTTTACAAGCTGTATAGTAAAAAAAGATAAATATCGAACGTATTCGAAGCATTGGTAAGGAAGGGAGCAAGGGTCTTGGTAAGAACTATAAATGAGACATTTTTAAAAGCATGTAGGGGGGAACGTACCGATTATGTACCAGCATGGTATATGCGTCAAGCAGGTCGTTCACAGCCGGAATATAGAAAGATTAAAGAAAAGTATTCTTTATTTGAAATTACACATAATCCAGAGTTATGTGCTTACGTTACAAAATTGCCGGTTGATCAATATAACGTAGACGCAGCAATTCTTTATAAAGATATTATGTCACCACTACCTGCAATTGGTGTGGATGTAGAAATTAAATCAGGTATTGGCCCAGTTATTGATAATCCAATCCGTTCTTTACAAGACGTAGAAAAACTAGGGGAAATCAATCCAGAAGATGACGTACCGTACATACTAGATACAATTCGTTTATTAACGACAGAAATGTTAGACGTACCGTTAATCGGTTTTTCAGGAGCTCCATTTACATTAGCGAGCTATATGATTGAAGGCGGTCCATCTCGTAACTACCATAATACGAAAGCGTTCATGTATGCAGAGCCAAAAGCTTGGTTCGCTTTAATGGATAAACTAGCAGATATGGTTATTACATATTTAAAAGCGCAAATAAACGCAGGAGCAAAAGCAGTTCAAATTTTCGATTCTTGGGTTGGAACAGTAAATGTAGCAGATTATCGCGTATTTATTAAACCAGCAATGGAGCGTATTTTTGCAGAAGTTCGTAAGATGGGTGTACCGATGATTATGCACGGCGTAGGAGCTGCACACTTAGTGAATGAGTGGCACGACTTACCGCTTGATGTAGTCGGCTTAGACTGGCGCTTACCGATTGAAGAAGCACGTGCACGTGGCGTTCATAAGGCGGTACAAGGTAATATGGACCCTTCATTCTTACTTGCACCATGGTCTGTTATTGAAGAACATGTAAAAGGTATTTTAGATCAAGGGATGAAACAGCCGGGTTATATCTTTAACTTAGGTCACGGTGTATTCCCAGAAGTAAATCCGGATACATTAAAACGTTTAACTACATTTATTCATGAATACTCTAAAGGGCAGTTAGCGAAGTAAAGGAGAATTGCTGTATGAAAAAGAAAATTGGTTTGCTTGTAATGGCATACGGAACGCCATATAAAGAAGAAGATATTGAACGTTACTATACACATATTCGCAGAGGAAGAAAGCCAAGTCCTGAAATGCTGGAAGATTTAACAGAGCGTTACCGTGCAATTGGTGGTATTTCTCCTTTAGCTACTATTACATTAGAGCAAGCTAAGAAGTTAGAGAAGCGTTTAAATGAAGTACAAGATGAAGTAGAGTACCATATGTATCTTGGCTTAAAACATATTGAACCGTTTATTGAAGATGCGGTGAAAGATATGCATAACGACGGAATACAAGATGCAATCGCACTTGTTCTTGCACCTCACTATTCTACGTTTAGCGTGAAATCATACGTTGGACGAGCACAAGAAGAAGCTGAGAAACTTGGAAACTTAACAATTCACGGCATTGATAGCTGGTATAAAGAGCCAAAATTCATCCAGTACTGGGTTGATGCAGTGAAAGGCATATATAACGGTATGTCAGATGCAGAGCGTGAAAAAGCAGTATTAATCGTATCTGCACATAGCTTACCAGAGAAAATTATTGCAATGGGCGATCCATATCCAGATCAATTAAATGAAACAGCGGATTATATCGCGCGCGGAGCTGAAGTAGCAAACTATGCAGTAGGCTGGCAAAGTGCAGGAAACACACCAGATCCTTGGATTGGTCCAGATGTACAAGATTTAACGAGAGAACTAAATGAAAAGCACGGTTATACTTCATTCGTATATACACCAGTTGGATTTGTTGCGGAACATTTAGAAGTTTTATATGACAACGACTTTGAGTGTAAAGTTGTAACGGATGAAATTGGTGCGAAATATTATCGTCCAGAAATGCCAAATGCATCGGACGCATTTATTGATTGTTTAACAGATGTTGTATTAAAGAAAAAAGAATCTGTACTGTAAGAAGAAAGGGGGAGCCTGCTTGAGGAAAAAAGTTGTGATCGTCGGCGGAGGTATTACTGGATTAACAGCAATGTATAACTTACAAAAAAATATTCATGAAAAAAACTTGCCGATTGATACATTACTTATAGAAGCATCGGGTAAACTTGGCGGAAAAATTCAAACCGTTCGAAAAGATGGGTTTACAATTGAGCGCGGACCGGATTCTTTCTTAGCACGAAAAGAAAGTGCAGCTAGATTAGTGAAAGAATTGGGTCTCGGCGATGAACTTGTAAATAATCAAGCCGGTCAATCATTTATCCTCGTAAACAATCGGTTACATAAAATGCCGACTGGATCAATGATGGGAATTCCAACGCAAATTACGCCGTTTCTATTTTCCACTCTGTTCTCCCCAATTGGTAAACTAAGAGCTGGTTTTGATCTATTAATGCCGAGGTCAAAGCCAGTATCTGACCAATCACTCGGACAATTTTTCAGACATCGTCTTGGAAACGAAGTGGTTGAAAACTTAATAGAACCGTTACTATCGGGTATTTATGCAGGGGATATTGATCAAATGAGCTTAATGTCAACATTCCCGCAAATGTATCAGATTGAGCAGGAACATCGCAGTATTTCACTCGGTATGCGTATGCTCGCTCCGAAAGAAGAGAAAGCTGAACCGAAAAAGGGAATGTTCCAAACAGTGAAAACAGGTTTAGAATCTATCGTAAAATCTCTCGAAGTAAAGATGCATGAAGGTACGATAATAAAAGGAACTCGCATTGAAAAAGTTGCAAAACAGGGTGATGGTTATACAATTACTCTTAGTAACGGAAAAGAAATAGAAGCGGACGCCATCGTAGTGGCAACTTCGCATAAAGTATTGCCGTCCATGTTTGCTCAGTACAAGCAGTTTCGTTTCTTCCGTAATATTCCATCCACATCCGTTGCGAATGTGGCACTTGCTTTCCAAAAGTCTGCAATCCAGCGTGATATTAATGGTACAGGATTTGTCGTATCACGAAATAGCGATTACACCATTACAGCATGTACGTGGACGCATAAAAAATGGCCGCATACAACGCCAGAAGGAAAAACACTCCTTCGTTGCTACG
Organism: Bacillus sp. HMSC036E02; assembly: GCF_001836235.1. Lineage (NCBI taxonomy): Bacteria > Bacillati > Bacillota > Bacilli > Caryophanales > Bacillaceae > Bacillus > Bacillus sp. HMSC036E02. The sequence continues at coordinate 12,475 of NZ_KV827836.1, forward strand.
TCGGGCGTGCTGGTGATGAAGCGGTTGTAGAACAAACTGAAGAAGAACTCGTTCAGCTCGTACTAGAAGATTTACGAAAGACGATGGACATTACAGAGGATCCAGAGTTTACAATCGTAAGTCGCTGGAAAGAAGCGATGCCTCAATATACAGTAGGCCATAACGAGCGAATGAAACAGCTCACAACATTTATGGAGAAAGAGTTGCCAGGTATATACTTGGCAGGTAGCTCCTATGCTGGCGCTGGACTTCCAGACTGTATTAATCAAGGTGAGGAAGCTGCAAAGCGTGTATTATCTCATTTGGAGAAAGTAATAGATGCTGAATTAATCGCACAATAAATTATAATAAACGAAACGCCTTCAATCATATTGAAGGCGTTTCGTTTATTATATAAAATACTTATTCGCCAATAAACATATATAAGTTATTTGGCTTTATAACAGCATCTCCTGCATAAATAACCCACTCTGTTAAGTTATCAAAATCTAAATGATAACTATTTCCTTCACTCATATCTTCTATGAAATATGGTTCATTAATGAGTATTCCTTGAATGAAATCTTCCGTAATGTTTTGCATTTCAAACCACATATGTTCACTTTTTCCTTCTTCGTAGGAGACACCAAACTTAGCAAGGAAACGAAAATCTTCATTTGATTGTTCAATGTGAAAAATGTTGCTGAAATACCCAAAAGTATTTTTCGCATTGTAAGCCATACGATCGGTTTCACTATTTGTTTTATAGAACATGAGCCCTGTAGCTTCCTCGTGTTCTTTGAAAAAACTTTCAATATATTCTTCTGAAGTATTAAATTTGAATAAGAGAACGGATGGAGATTGATGGTATTCATCTCGGGCATCCATTCCGCCTAAGAATGTATTTTGTGCATCTATTGGTTGTAATTTCACTTCTTCATCCTCGATTGAAGATAATTGGTCCATACTCGTTTTATGCCCTATATAAGATAATCCTTTTTCCCACGGAACAGCGACTGTATGTATAGAACCTTGCTGACTATGCGCGATAACGATAGGCTCATTCATAGGGACTTGTCCATTCTCAACGGCATTATTAGCAAATGTTTGAAAGAGATCGCTAATGCCGTAGTAGGAAGAAATGCGATTTGGAATAATTAACTCTATTTCAGTTACGCCTGCTCTTAAAAGACCATGTGTATGAAACCAATATTGCGTAGGCTCACCGTCTTTATCGTCTTCATAAACGGAATGAATAACGTATAAGTCAGGAATGTCAGGTAATAATTCATTTTCAACGTGATATTCAATATAGCTTCTAGATATCACTTTCATTGCTGCACTTGAATCGATTACAAATAACAAATCTGGGGCGAGATTCCATAAGAACTGTAACTGCTGGAAAAAGCAGTCCAGTACATCGCCTACAAATAGCGTACGAGTGAAAATTTCAGTGCCGAAAGCTGCATCTTCAAAATTACGATCTACGATTGTAGCATCTTGTCTATTGTACATTTTATATCCTTCTGGATCGTTCGGTTCATCAATATGCAGTTCATACGGTATGACTGTTTCACCCATATGTAATTCAACAATAAGGCTTGTCTCATCACTATAAACAATTTTTAAATCATCAACTTTAGTAGCGATCGTTTCTAGTCGCTGTTTTAACTGCTCAATTGTAATTCTAGTTGGTATAACGGCAATCATATCTGAAAAATGACGTTCTAATGTTCCATTCATAGCTGCGCGGTATGTTTCTGTTTGCACTTCCATCCAATCACTCCTATTCAAATGAATCCATTTTACATGCCAATTAAATGTCGATATTTTCTGTTTTCTCTCTCTAACATTATAGAGTGTATTTGTAGAAGGTGTAAAATTATTATTTTGTATTATAGTTTGAAAGCTTGTAAATTAAATAAATCTTTTGTAAAATTTGTCGAAATATAGTTCTATATAACGAATCATTTGTTATGATAGAAATGCTGAGAAAATATGAAATAGAGAGAGGAAAATGGCTGTGAAGAAATTGTTAAGTGTCTTTTTATCATTCTTGCTATTGCTTTCCTTTACTGGAACTTTAGCGCAAGCAGAAGAAACTGCTTCTATGTCAGTAGAAAAAGCAATTCAAGTATTTAAGCAGCAAGGGAAAACGAAGGGGATAGTAGAAGGATATATTGTTGGATATACGCAAAGTTCTTCTAAATATACGAAGGATCCAGCTAAGTTTGATGATACAAACGTAGCAATTGCAGATTCGCCAAACGAAACGAATCCAGACAAAATCATGCCCGTTCAGTTACCGAAAGGTGATGTGAGAACGGCAGTGAATGTAAAAGATCACCCTGAAAATATCGGGAAGAAAGTTAGTTTGACTGGGACCCTTGAATTATATTTTAGTAACCCAGGTCTAAAATCAGTAACAGCTTATAAGTTTCAAGGTGAAGGACAAAACCGTGTTAGCGATGTAGTAGCTTCACCGAACGGTGGAGAAGTTGCTAAAGGAACAGCGGTAACATTAACGACGAATACAGAAGGCGCAACAATCTACTATACGTTAGATGGCTCTAATCCTACTAATAAAAGTGTTCGTTATAATGGACAAATTATAGTGAATGAAAATAGTGTAGTGAAAGCAATCGCAGAAAAAGAAGGACTTATTCCTTCAGCAATTTCGACATTTTCATTTATTATCGTAAATAATGAACAGGTTCGTATTCATGACATTCAAGGGAAATCACATATGTCTCCTTACAACGGGAAGAAAGTAAACAATGTGGAAGGCGTTGTCACAGCGCTTGATAAAAACGGCTTTTATATAGAAGATAATCAGCCAGATAATGATCCAGCTACTTCAGAAGGTATGTACGTATATAAAAAAGATGTGAATGTAGCAGTAGGAGATCTTATTCAAGTTGATGGAGTAGTAGAAGAATATGTTGGACCAGGATATGCAGAGCGATTTGAAACAGACTTAACGACGACTGAAATTAAAGCGAGCCGCGTTGCTGTAATCGCAAAAGATCAATCTTTGCCAGCACCGATTGTACTTGGGGAAAACGGTGTGAAAATCCCGGACCAGATTATTGATAATGATGCATTTGGTTTATTTGATCCAAATGAAGATGCAATCGACTTCTATGAAAGTATAGAAGGTATGCGTGTTACGATGCCAACACCAAAAATTATTACACCTCAGAAAAACGGAAATTTATATGTAACAGTAAAAAATGGTGGAGATAAAATAGTAACACAATATGGCACACCTCTATTAGATGAAAATCAATTAAACCCAGAGCGCCTTTCTGTAAAAGTACCTCGCGATTATGTAGCAAAAGTAGGAGATACTTTTACTGGAGATATAACAGGGGTAGTAGGATATGATTACGGTTCTTTCCGTATTTCGCCAATAACAGAACTGCCAGCTGTAGTGGATGGTGGATTTAAGCAATTAGGGGCAAATATTCAGCCACGTCTTGATAAGTTAACGGTTGCTACATATAACATTGAAAACTTCTCGGCGAATAAAAAAGAAACAACAGATGAAAAAGTAAAAGCGTTAGCGTATTCTATTAAATACAATTTAAAAATGCCAGATATTATCGGTGTAGAGGAAATGCAAGATAATAACGGATCAATTAATGACGGTACAACAGATGCGTCATTAAGCGCAAAACGTATCATTGATGCAGTTCTAGAAATTCGTGGACCGAAGTATGAGTATGTAGAAATCGCTCCAAACAATAATCAAGATGGAGGAGCACCAGGAGCGAATATTCGCGTCGGCTTCTTCTATAATCCATCACGCGTGAAATTAGCGACGGTACCGAAGTTACTTGATAAGAATGTTGTTCGTATTGGAGACGAAAATCCATTGTTTGAAAGTACACGTAAACCGCTAGCGGCAGAATTTACGTTCCAAGGACAAAACATTGTTGTCGTTGCAAATCACTTAAACTCAAAACTAGGAGATGCAACGCCATTTGGAAAAGTGCAGCCGCTCGTATTAAAGAGTGAAGACAAACGAATTCAGTTAGCACAAGAAGTAAATTATTTCGTGCAAGGAATTCAGAAAAAGAATACAAATGCACCAGTTGTTGTGTTAGGTGATATGAACGATTTCGAATTCTCTAAACCACTAAAAACACTAGAGGGAACAATCTTAAAAGATATGTTAAACACAGTGCCGAAAGAGAATCGTTACACGTACATTCACGAAGGAAATGCACAAGTGTTAGATCATATTTTAGTAACAAACAATATCGCACCACACACAATTGTAGACCCAGTACACTTAAACTCAAACATTATGAAAGAACACGGACGTGTAAGTGACCACGACCCAGTACTTGCTCAAATTGATTTGAAGAAGGCTTCTTAAAGTGGGGAACGCTTAGGTGACTAAGCGTTCTTTTTTTGCATCGTTATAGAATAGTATAAAGAGATGATTCCTTTTTTTGTAATCTAATGATAAAATTGATTGAATATTTAGTTTTTAATAAGGGGGACAACAATGCAGTTACAAATAAATGGAAAGGTAATGAATCAGTTTGCAATTTTTTTTAGTACGATCATCATGCTTCAGTTTGTAGCTGATATAACAGGACTTACAAGCAATCTAGATATTACGTATAACTTAATACATACAGCAGCTTCTTATATAACATTTAGTTTGGCGGTTATTTTCACTTTAATAGGTGCAAGAAGAGAATTAAGTAAATATGCAATTGTTTCATTATGTTTAGTTGTAGGTATTAAAGCAATTTATTTTGTAGCGGTCGTTATTTTATGGGGGTTGGCAGGTACGCCATAAGTGAATAGTAAATAAACCCTAATTTCCAATATAGTAAGGAAATTAGGGTTTTATTATACTTGAAACGCTTTTCTACACCGCTCTCTTTTTTGCAGTCTTCTTTTATATTTTTTTCTATCCCGCTTTACTCCTTGTATATACATAAGTAAGCTAACGAAAAGGAAGAAAGCACATTGCGTCATTAAAATATATGGTGACATGCCTTGCAATGGTTGTTTCGGATCATATAAATGAAAAGGTGCTCCGCCTATTGAAGGAAGTATTGTATTTAGCAGGACGTAAGGAATGGAGGCGGCTGCAAATGGAAAGAGAATTGCCATATAGTCTTTTTGTGACCATACAGATGCAGCAAGTCCTAAAAGGGCCATTAAACCTGCAAATAAAAAATTAATTCCGATATATACAGCAATGTAAGTGAGAGGCGCATCAAAATATAGGTTTGCGAACATTCCATCAGCATTTATGATGCCTGAACCAACCGTAGGTGTTCCGTCTGGAATGGTTAATTTGCAAAATAATAACGATAAGATGAATGGAAGTGTATAAAGAAATCCTCCGCAAAAAAACGTAACGATATATTTCGCTACTGAATAAGGAAATATAGAAATCCCCTTACTCACAAACGGTTTAAAACCATCGGACTTATCCGAATTGTAACTTGTACTAAAGGGGAAACTCGCAATAACTGGCATTAATAATAAATAAACATCCATTTCATTGTCGCGAAATCCAATCCATTTTAAATCTGTTGATATAGGACCATTTGCTGCGTTTCCTAAATAACGAATTACATAATAATAGTGATAAATGCAAATAAGAACGAATCCACTAAGCATCATAATTAAAGAAATACGACTACAAAAAGCTTGCTTTATATTTAAACGAAGTGCACGCATCATGACTGAAAAAGCCTCCACTGTTTTGATAAACTTGTCTATTTTCTATATTACTATTAATTGTAAAGATTTTCTTGTTTTTTTATTTGATTATTTGAAAAAGAGGAATTTTGTTGTTGTGAAGTAAGGTTTAGCTGAAATTAATTTTTCTAAAATATGGTTGACAATTAAGTATTACATTTGTAATCTTAATTATAGATTACAAATGTAATACTTAGGAGTGAAACATACGATGACAAATCAATTACCTAAAATATCTGAAGCGGAATTAGAAATTATGAAAGTACTTTGGTCGAATTCTCCGCAAACAGCGAATGAAATTATAGAAGAACTGGAAGATGCAATGGACTGGAAACCGAAAACAATCCGCACATTAATTAATCGATTAGTGCAAAAGGAAGCCGTTTCTTACCATCAAGATAAAGGGCGTATGTACGCTTATTACCCGTTAGTATCACAAGATAATTATTTGCAAGTGGAAACGAAATCTTTACTAAAACGTTTTTGCGGTGCAGCGTTTAAGCCATTACTTGTTAATTTCTTAAAAGAGGAGAAATTATCTTCAGAAGATATTAATGAATTAAAACGCATTTTAGATGAGAAGACAGAGGAGAATAAGAGGAAGGATCGATAAAAATGATAAACACGCTTATAAATGTATACCTTCCTCATTTTTTTGATTGGCTTATAGAAACGTCACTTATGGCTAGCATATTAGTCGGATTTATTTTATGTATAAAAGTTCTATTTAGAAATAAATTAACCCCCCGGTGGCAATATATGCTGTGGATCGTATTAATGATAAGACTCCTTTTACCGTGGTCGCCAGATAGCTCTTATAGCATTTACTCATTACTTTCTTATAGTTCTAGCGTATCGGAAGTTATTCCAAAAAATATGCCGGCTACTGAGAATATAGTGAACATAGAAAGCGACCGAAAAGTGGAATTGGAATCAAATTCTAAAATGGTGACAAAAACTAGCGAACCGGAAGTAAAAGTCAGTTCGGAAAAACAGACTACATTTTCTTTATACAAACTTGCTTTGTATGTGTGGCTAGCTGGGGTAATCATATTAGCAGCCATCACGTTTCTTACAAATAGACGTTTATATTCTTACATAAAGAAACAACCGGATATTACGGACGAACAGGTCACTACAGTGTTTAATCGCTGTAAGCAGTCTATGAAAATGAAGAAGGCAGTTTCATTACGTCTTGCAGGAAAGATTGCAAGTCCAACGGTTTTTAGTTTCTTTCGCCCGAAAGTATTACTATCAAAAAAACATATGAAAGTATTAAATGAACAACAATTACAATATGTCTTTTACCATGAGTTAGCTCATATTAAGAGAAACGATGTAGCTGTAAATTGGATTATGTACAGTTTAATCCTATTAAATTGGTTCAATCCAATTCTTTGGTACGCCTATTTTTGTATGCGAGAAGATCAAGAATTAGCCTGTGATGCATATGCACTTACTTTTATAGATAAAGAGGAGCAAATTGCATACGGTCATACAATTATTACCCTTTTAGAACACTATTCCTATCAAGTACCAAGCCTAGCAAATTTAAGTAGAAATAAACGAACACTAAAAAGGAGAATCATTATGATTAAAAAATTCCAAAAGAAATCGTATCGTCTTTCTTTACTCGGAGTTATTGCGATAGCAGCTATAGCAGGCGGATTTTTATTAAATGCAAGGATAACTGAGGGAGATGAAAGACAGAAGGAAAAGGTTGTAGAAAACAAGCAATATAAACCTGCATTTGAAAAAGCGATAGAAACAGTATATGGTACACCAGAGAATGCAAGTAGAGAATGGGGTATGTCGATAAAATCATATAAAAGAGATACAGATTTTTTGTATTTGGCAGAAAAGAATTTTACAAAAGAAGAATTTGAACAATATGTCCAATTATTTAAAGAGGCTAGCGAAATTCAGAAAAAAGCAATGGTTAAGAAAAATGTGCCTGAGAATTATGATGGAGATACAAAGGAATATAAACCTGAACGCTTGAAGAAAGCTGATCAAGAAAGACTAGCTACTATTCAGAAGAAATTAAAACCTTTTGATGATAAATTGCAGAAGTCTTTAACATATACTATGGAAGAAGCAAAAGAACATGTACCGTATCAAATTAAGCAGCCGACTTATATACCTGAAGGTTATGAGTTAAAGAGAGAGTGGGCTGACTCATATTTTGGAAGAGATGTAGAATTAGTTATTAAATCAGAATATACAAAAGGAAAATATGGTTTTACGATTTATCAGTCAAGGATGTATATGGATGGTAATGGTAATGGCACTAAGGATCCGCTACACTATATGATGCCTGGAGTAGAGAATCTAGAAAGTTATAGTTTAGACGGGAAAGAAATGGTATATAATAAATCTTCTCATGGAGAGGGGAAGTTAAGAGGCCTTAAAATGTTTGTACCAGCACAAGGTAAGAATAGTGATTATCAAATTGTCATAGTGAATGATATTTTTACAAGAGATACAAAGATATACGAAGAGATAATCGATGATGAGCTAACTAAGAAAGAAATGGAGAAAATATTACTTTCTATGTCAAAATAATAGACAGTGTTCTTAAACCTTTGGTTTTAAGAACACTGTCTATTTTATTAAATTTCTAGTGGGATCTAGTCAGCAATTATTTATGAATATATTCTAGCTTTCCATACAAGTATACTTTTTGATAAACTATGGACAGTATGATATAACTTGACTGGAATTTTTTATACTGGAAATAATAAAAAGAGAACTTGTATAGAATGTAAGCGTGTGGTAATATCAAAGATGTACTGATTGACTATATTATCCAATCGGTCATTTTTGGAGGTGACAATGTGGCGATAGATCGAAAACGTTCTATTATTGAAGCTGCAACAAAGTCTTTTTCAGCGTTCGGTTATAAAGCAACAACGATGGATCAAGTAGCGAAGTTAGCGAATGTAGGAAAAGGAACGATTTATACTTTTTTCAAAAATAAAGAAGAGCTATTTGGTGAAATTATTTCTAATTTAATTACAGAAATGAAGCAAGTTGCAGAAAATGCAATTCGTTCAGATGTTTCATTTTTTGAAAATGTACATAGAGCATTATATAGCATCTTGGAATTTAGAAAAGAACATCAGCTCATGATTAAATTAATTCAAGAAGAGCGCGATATGGGAACGAAAGAAGTACAAGAAGTGATGCAACAAGTTGATGTGGAAATCGTTTCTGTTATTCAATCGTATTTAAAAATTGCGATTGAAAAAGGTGAAATTAGCAAATGTGATCCAGAAATTACAGCATTTATTATGCTTCGTCTATATGTATCGCTTATTTTTGATTGGGAAAAAAATCACGAACCGCTAGAAAAAGAAAAAATTGCAGAGTTATTTGAACTTTATTTACTAAAAGGATTGTCAAACTAAGATAATCCTTTTAATTTTATAAAAAATGACCAAATGAACAATGCGGTCATATATTTAAGTTAAGGGGGGATATAGAAAAATTATAATCATAATAAGAAAAAGTTGCATAGTAATAAATTCGGGGATAAGGCATATGTATGAACAAGTATAGCCTTTTTGTTTGGGTAAAAATGACTATATGAACATTTTGGTCATTTTATAAAAGGGGGAGAAATTATGAAAGGGAATCAGTTACTTCGGAAAGAGTTCACGGAAATTATAAAAAGTAAAAAAATATTAATTCCAATTATTGCGGTCTTATTCGTACCGATTTTATATGCAGGGATGTTTTTGTGGGCCTTTTGGGATCCGTATAAACAGTTAGATGACTTACCAGTTGCAGTAGTCAATTTAGATAAAGGCGCAGTATTTGATGGGAAATCAATTGAGGTCGGAAAAGGGCTCGTTGATAATTTAAAAGATAATAAAAGTTTTAAATGGGAGTTCGTAAGTGAAAAAGAAGCGAAGAAAGGAATGGAAGGTAGAAAGTATTACATGTTAGTGCGCATTCCAAATGACTTCTCAAGTAACGCTACAACGTTACTAAAAGACGATCCGAAGCCATTAAACTTAGAATATATTCCAAACGAAAGTTTGAACTTCTTATCTTCACAAATTGGCGGAACAGCCATTGAAAAAATTAAAGGTGAAGTAGCAAGCACGTTAACGAAAACATATGCAGAGAAAATGTTTGATTCCATTCAAGACGTCTCAAAAGGATTAGCAGAAGGGGCGGAAGGAGCAAATAAACTACACGACGGATCAAGTGAGCTGCATGATGGTTCAAGTAAAGTGACGGATGGCCTTCATACACTGCAAGGGAAGTCTGGGGAGATGAAGGATGGAGTTCAGAAATTAGCAGATGGATCTAATAAATTACAAGATGGCTCCGGAAAAGTGACAGCAGGTTTAAATACGTTAAATAGCAAAAATGGTATAGAGAAATTACAAGATGGATCTGGGAAAGTAACAGACGGTTTAAATATGTTAAATAGCAAAACCGGTGAAATGCAAAAAGGAATTAGTGAATTGCGTGATGGATCTGAGAAAGTAACGAACGGTCTGAGCATATTGGTAAGTAAAACAGGTGAATTACAAACAGGAACAACAGAACTATCAAATGGTATGGAAAAACTTGCGGGAGGGCAAAGTCAATTAGAGAAAGGTTCTCAAGAGATTCAAAAGGGTTTGCAAGAGTTAAATAATAAAGTACAAAACTCTGTTGCAGGATTAGGGGAAATGCAGTCGAAAGTTCCTTCTATATTAAATACAGTAACTGAGAAAATAGATGGAGCTGGAGAAAATGTAAATCAGCTAAATGAACTCACTCAATCAACAGCAAGGGATGCAAAAACAGCAGTGCAAGATGTAGCAAATTTACAAAAGCAAATTGAAAGTTTACCAAAAGAATATCAAGAGCAGTTACAGCCATTTATAACAAATGCGGTAAAAAGTACGGCGACAGTTCAACAGAAAGCTGCTGGAGTAGCAGGCGGAACAAATAAATTAAATGAAGAAGTAAAACAATTAAAAGGTGAAATCAGTGAAAAGACAAGTGGGATGCAAAGCAAAATGCCGAATCCAGAAGAGGTGGGAAATTTAACGAGTGGTATTAAGACATTAACGAATGCACAAAACGAATTTGTAAGTAAGTTTCATGGATTAGGTGAAGGATTAGGTAATGCTAAAGTAGGTGCAGATAAATTAAAAAACGGATCAGGGCAATTAATTGATGGGGTAAATCAATTGTTTGATGGATCTGGAAAGGTAACAGGCGGTTTAGGAACGTTATCTGTAGGAGCAAATCAAATGGCAGGTGGGATAAATCAATTAGCGGACGGTTCAAGTCAAGTAACAGGTGGTTTAGGTACATTATCTGTAGGAGTAACCAAATTAGCAGATGGCTCAAATCAAGTAACAACTGGTCTGGGCGATTTAAATGGTGGCCTAAACAAAATGTCAACTGGCTCAACCCAGCTAATCGACGGCGTAAATAAACTAGCAGACGGATCAGGGAAAGTAACGGATGGCCTCGTAAAAGTAAATGATGGTTCCGGTGAACTTGCTGAGAAACTTGGCGAAGGGGCAGAGAAAACTGGTGAAGTGAAAGGGACGGATAAAACGTATGATATGTTTGCAAGTCCTGTAAAAGTGAAGACAGAGAAAATGGCGGAAGTTCCTAACTACGGAACTGGATTTACGCCGTATTTCTTATCACTCGGTTTATTTGTTGGGGCATTATTATTATCTATCGTATACCCATTACGTGATACAGTAGGCGTTCCAAAATCAGGATTTAGTTGGTTTATTAGTAAGTTCGGTGTTTTACTATCAGTTGGTATTATTCAAGCGATAGTAGCAGATGTTATATTACTGTTCGGATTAGGTGTAGAAGTACAAAGCATTCCATACTTCATACTCTTTAGCATCATTACAAGTTTAGCCTTTATCGCATTAATTCAATGTTTAGTAACAGCATTTGGTGATGCAGGCCGTTTTATCGCCATCATCACATTAATTATGCAGCTTACAACAAGTGCCGGAACATTCCCACTAGAATTGATTCCGAAGTTTTTACAACCATTCAATGCTTGGTTACCGATGACATACTCTGTATCAGGATTGAAAGCAGTCGTATCGAGTGGAGACTTTGACTTCATGTGGAAAAACATAGGAATACTCATGATTTTTATCGTTGTATTATCATTTGGAACAATCGTTTCTTTAACTTTGATGCACAAACGAAAATTTAAAAATGTGCTTGAAAATCAATCGGTTGAAGCGTAGATAAAAGCACCTTTTTGGTGCTTTTTTATTTTAATAGAGGGCATCTTTTCCTTAGTTCATCTATAAGTCTTTCTAAAAGCTATAGAAACGAAAGAAAAGGAATTACAACAATTTACAGAGAAACATAGGGTAGAGGAGCTGATATGATGAAAGGCAATCTTACTTATTATTTTATCGTAAATCCGCTAATAATCTTTCTTGTTTATGCCCTTTCACCTATATTGTTTGATAAAGAAGTATATACAAGTATGAAAGATGCATTTGGAATACTTACGTTCTACTATGTGTTAATGGGTGGATATTACTTTATTGATATTTTAAGTGAAAAGATAAAGAAAAAAAGTGATGGAGGATAAAAAATGACTGAAAGTGAAATGAAATTCCGTGATACGACCATTCGTAACTTTTTCGATAAAGAGGATCGTTTAAAATCGATTCCAGGTCAAAAGAAGAAGAAACTAGTATTGTTAGAGCATTTAATTAGCAAGTTAGATGCTGGAAATCAATATACAGAAAAAGAAATTAATACATTTATAAAACAATATCATGATGATTTTTGTACAATTAGACGTGAATTTATTGTACATAGGTTTATGGATAGAGAGGATAATATGTACCGTATAAACGGGAGAGAAGTTTGGACGAAGTGGGAGGAGTTAAAATAATGAATCAGCGAGGGGATCCCCGCTGATTATAAGCCTGTGCTAGTCTTGCTGTTTCTTTGTAGTAAGTCTATGAACGCTTCAACATTCGAACTTGTAATGTACCCAAGCGTTATATATTCATCTTCATAGTAAAATATTATTTTTTTGTCAAAGATTCTTCTCTTCGTTTCTATGGATAGAATTTTTTCATAATCAAATTCGGCAATGAATGTGTTTTTATATTGGCTAAAAAAGAGAAGTCTTTGATTAGTAGCAAGTAACATGCCAGGATACGGGACTTTATGCGTAATCATATAGCCAGTAAGTGAACATTTTAAAGTAGATAAAATCTTTTCTTCTTTATGTAATAGTTGTTTTGCAGCTGTTAAGATTGGATTCATTGCATACATTCCTTTTATTTTGATGTATGAATATTGTATCAAGAGTAAAAAGATTCTCAATATGCAATATTGCATATTGGACGTTTTATAGTTTTAATATTATTTTTTAAAAGAAAAAGTACGAGGTGATTCAATGATACGATTAGCAAAAGAGGCTGATGCAGAAGCAATAATGAACATTAGAAAAGAAATTATATTATCGGAAAATACTACAAAGTTTTTCATAGTATCCCCGAAGAAGTTACCGAATGATATGAATGCAGAAAGAGAAAAGATACGGAAAAGCAATGAGAAAGGAAATCTTTATATCGTGTATGAAGTAGATGGGAAGGTAGTTGGCTTTTTAATTTTCAACCGATATGAACTAGAACGGTTACAACACGCAGGCACAATGGGAATGGGGATTAAAGAGGCGTATTGTAATCAAGGCATCGGTACGAAATTAATTGAATTTCTTATTAGTTGGGCTAAAGGGCAGAAAGGTTTAGAGAAAATTTGCTTAGGTGTAGTTTCTGTTAATGATCGGGCAATTAAAGTGTACAAACGTATGGGTTTTGTAGAAGAAGGAAGACAACGAAAGCAAATTAAATATGAAGATGGATCATATGGAGATGATGTATTGATGGGCTTTTATATTAAATAAAGAATATATGGTATTAAGAAAAGGAATGTACATAACGTAAATTTCTAAAAGCAGTATATTGCCCCTGCATTAACAGACTTTTACCTATGTATAATATTAATATAGTAAAATCATAACAACCGATATTGCAGTTTCCAATAATATACTATATAATCAATTTAAGAAAACGTTTTCATGCAAAGGGGGAGAATTTCGTGTCGACTATAGAGGACGTGGCGAAATTAGCAGGGTTATCAAGGACAACGGTTTCTAGGGTGATTAATAATCATCCATATGTTTCAGATGAGAAGAAAAAAAGGGTTCAATTAGCAATGAAGCATTTAGGCTTCGTTCCTAATTCTGCGGCGAGAAGGCTTCGTAAACAAAAAACGGAAACAATTGCGGTGCTAGTTCCAAGGATTACAAATCCTTTCTTCAGTAGATTTATTGAAGCAATCGAGATTGCTGCTTCTGAACATAAATATAAACTGATTATTTGTCAAACAAGATATTTACCGGAAAAAGAGATGGAGTATTTACAATTATTATCTACGAAACAAGTAGATGGGATTATTCTATGTTCACTAGAAAATCCGTGGGAAGATGTAGAGCCATACTTACAGCACGGTCCAATCGTGTTGTGTAATGAATATATTGAGGAAGCAAATATTCCAACAGTGAAGTTTGATCATGCGCAAGGAGCATACATAGCTGCGAAGCATGTGTTAGATCAAGGATATCGTAATCTTATTTTTTGCCGTGGTAACGAAACCAAAGTCGTTAGCCAGCAGCGAAAAATGGGCTTTTTACGTGCAATAACTGAGAAGAGCCGCCAAGTAGAAGCGATTGACTTTCTTGAAAACGCTTTCTCTTGGGAAGATGGAAAACGAATATTCCATGAAGTATTAAAGGACAAAAAAAATCCTACCGCGATTTTGGCAGGAGGCGATGAGGTAGCAGCTGGAATTATCTCAGAGGCGAAACGCCATAACTGGAGCATTCCAGATGATCTCGCTGTTATCGGTTTTGATAATCAAATATTATCGCAGATTACAGAACCAGGTATTACGACAATTGAACAGCCAATTGATGAAATGGCCAGAAAAGTTGTCGACCTGATGATGGATAAAATCCATACGAAAAATTATCGGAAAAAAGAATTGTATGAGTTTGAACTGGAGCTCTTGGTGAAAGGTTCAACGATGAAGGATAAGATGTTATTAGCCTAGTAGACTATGTCTGCTAGGTTTTTTTATGTTCAAAAACTACTATTCTTCGTGAACGCAATCATCACATTTGTTATGGTATGCTTCGTGTTGCTCATCAATTTCTTTCCCGCAGTGCGCACAAGTTTTCGTCGGTAAATTTCTGAAAAACTCCATTGGTTGATCGATCATGTCAATCCCTCCATTTCCATTTCTTACTATCATTGTATTAGTACAAAAAATAAAAGTCAATAACTGTTTTATAACAAAATTGAAAATTAATGAAAAAGTTTAGGAAATGGATTATAGTTAACAATGTAGGATGTAAGTAAAACATGCATTTCTACTCGGTTTTAGAAAGGATGGATACATATGAAAATGACTGTTGTCGGCTTTTGGGGCGGCTTTCCAGAAGCGGGAGAAGCAACGTCGGGGTATTTGTTTGAACACGATGGTTTTCGTTTACTTGTGGACTGTGGTAGTGGTGTACTAGCACAGCTTCAAAAATATATAACACCATCTCATATAGATGCAGTTGTACTGTCACACTATCATCACGATCATGTTGCGGATATCGGGGTATTGCAATATGCGAGATTAATTACGAGTGCGACAACAAGGCAACTACCGGAATTACCAATATACGGTCATACGTTTGACGAGAATGGATTCCATTCTTTAACACATGAACCACATACGAAAGGAATCGCGTACAATCCAGAAGAAACACTTCAAGTTGGACCATTCTCGATTTCGTTCTTAAAAACTGTTCATCCTGTTACATGCTTTGCGATGCGTATTACAGCTGGAGATGATGCTGTAGTATACAGCGCTGATTCAAGTTATATTCCTGAATTCATTCCATTCACGAAAGATGCTGATCTTTTCATTTGTGAGTGTAATATGTATGCACATCAAGAGGCTGCAAAAGCAGGGCATATGAATAGTACAGAAGTAGCAAGTATTGCAAAAGATGCGAATGTAAAAGAACTTTTATTAACGCACTTACCGCATACAGGCAACCCATCTGATTTAGTAACAGAAGCAAAACAAATTTTCAGTGGCCATATTACGTTAGCGCATAGTGGTTACGTATGGAACTCATGAGGTGATACGATGTTATTTATTGATAATAAAGGGATTACAGATCCTAGAATAAACTTAGCGATTGAAGAATATTGTGTGAAGAATTTAGATATTAACGAAACATATTTACTGTTTTACATTAATGAGCCTTCGATTATCATTGGTAAAAACCAAAACACAGTAGAAGAAATTAATGCAGATTACGTAAAAGAAAAAGGTATTCATGTCGTTCGTCGTCTATCAGGCGGAGGCGCAGTATATCATGATTTAGGAAACTTAAACTTCAGTTTTATTACAAAAGATGATGGAGACAGTTTCAGCAACTTCAAAAAATTTACTGAGCCTGTAACGAAAGCGCTTAGTAAATTAGGTGTAAATGCAGAACTAAGTGGTCGTAACGACATTTTAGCTGAAGGTAGAAAAATTTCGGGTAATGCGCAGTTCTCAACGAAAGGTCGTATGTTCAGTCACGGTACGTTACTATTTGACTCTGAAATCGATCACGTCGTATCAGCGTTAAAAGTAAAAATGGATAAAATCCAATCAAAAGGTATTAAATCAATCCGTAGCCGCGTTGCGAACATTACAGAGTTCCTAAACGAAGAAATGACGACAGAAGAGTTTAGACAACTTCTTCTAGAAACAATTTTCGAAGGAGAAACAGAAATCCCAACGTATGAATTAACAGAAGAGGATTGGAAAGAGATCCATAAACTTTCTGAAGAACGTTACCAAAATTGGGATTGGAACTACGGAAAATCACCGAAGTTCAACTTACAACATTCACACCGCTTCCCAGTTGGACAAGTTGACGTTCGTCTTGAAGTGAAAAAAGGAACAGTAACAGAATGCAAAATTTACGGCGACTTCTTCGGTTCACTAGATGTTCATGATATTGAAGAGCGTCTAACAGGCGTTCAGTTCGATAAAGATGCATTCACTGCAGCTTTAGAAGGCGTAGATATCGCACGCTACTTCGGTAACATTACAACAGAAGATTTCTTACATTTATTCTTCTAAAAATGAGGGAGGCTTCCATAACGGGCAGCCTCTTTCTTTTTGCGTAGATTGTCAGGTTTTGTCGGTAAGTCGATATAACTGAAAAATCGCCGATATAAATTGAGTTGCGCTGATATATTTGGAGAATCGCCGATATAAACCGAGTTGCGCTGATATATTTGGAAAATCGCCGATATAAATCGAGCTGCGCTGATATAACTGAAAAATCGCTCATATAATTTCATTTACCGCAAAACATAAAATCACAGGACATCTGCCTCTTATAAAGGAATATATATATTCAAAAGGAGGCGAATCGAAATGAAAAGGGTGATGTACGTTGTATTATTACTCAGCTTCGTCATCGGAATGACAGCGTGTAACAGTGGATTGCCCTCAAGTCGTACAATTTTGTCTATCGGAAAACCGGCTGAGGATAATGTTATATATTTTACGCATACAGATCACAAACGAAAGATACATGATATACAAGACATGTTTCAAAATAAGAAGTGGAAAAGAAATGAAACATTCAGCACTGTTAATAAAACGCCAGATGTCGTCTTATCAATAGATGAAGACAATATAGGGTTACCGGCATTATATGTGACGGTGTATTTTCATGAAGATGGGGCGGACGCGATTAACTTGTTTGGAGAGCATACGACGTTAAATAAAGAGGAACTTACTAAACTTAGAGAAAAGATGAACGCATATTATCCTAAAATGATTTTTGGTCTAGTGTTATAAATTACTTGTAAATAAAGTCCCCTTATTTTTCCAAAGTAAACTAAGAGAAGGTGATCTGTCTATATGCAGTTAATAGAATATCACTTGCCACTTTAATTTTCTTTTAATATAATTAATTTAGAATTTTTAAATATTCTAAATTTTATAAAGGTGGGGTTTTTGTGAATCTCGTTCAATCTTTGGCTGAAACGGCAAAAAAGAAGGGGGAAAAACCGGCTTATATATTTATGGATCAGTCGGTCTCATATGACCAATTAAACAAAATGGTCACAAGGTTTTCTAGCAATTTAGCAGAAATGGGCATTGGAAAAGGGGACAATGTCGCATTAGTTGTTGGGAACTCACCACATTTTTTGGTCGGTTTATACGGAACAATGAAAGCCGGAGCAACTGTTATTCCAGTTAATCCAATTTATACAGCAGACGAAATGCATTATATTTTACAAAATGGAGATGTAAAAACAATCATCGTACTCGACGTCCTTCTACCTGTTATACAATCTCTTACAACAAGACTTCCTTCATTAGAAAACATCATCATATGCGAAACCTCATCAGATTTTAACCATACAGAAACCGAAAAAATGAAAACGTTTACTAGTTTTGTGGGGACTGGAGATACAACTTACGAAGGTCCTGAACTAGATGAAGAAGATGTAGCGGTTATTCTATACACATCGGGCACAACTGGAAAACCGAAAGGCGCTATGTTAACACATAAAAATTTATATAGTAATGCGAACGATGTGGCGTCGTATTTACAATATACGGCTGATGACCGCGTTGTTGCGGCACTGCCTATGTTCCATGTATTCTGTTTAACAGTTGCGGTAAATGCACCGATTGTGAACGGGGCAACGATTTTAATGTTACCGAAATTTAGTCCGAAAGAAGTATTCCGTATTTGTCGCACGTACGAACCAACGATCTTTGCTGGCGTACCGACGATGTACAATTATTTATATTTATTTGAAGAAGCAAGCGCAGAAGATGTGAAGACGCTTCGCCTTTGTATTTCCGGTGGTGCATCGATGCCTGTTGCTCTTCTGCAAAACTTTGAAAAACGTTTTAACGTTATTGTTTCAGAAGGATACGGTTTATCAGAAGCATCACCAGTTACTTGTTTCAATCCGCTAGATCGTCCTCGTAAACCAGGGTCGATTGGCACAAATATTTGGCATGTAGAAAATAAAATCGTAAATGAACTTGGGGAAGAAGTACCTGTCGGCGCAGTCGGTGAATTAATTGTTCGCGGACCTAACGTTATGAAAGGATACTATAATGCACCAGAAGATACAGCTGCGACATTGAAAGACGGCTGGCTATATACAGGTGACTTGGCGAAAATGGATGAAGAAGGTTACTTCTATATCGTGGATCGTAAAAAAGATATCGTCTTAGTTGGCGGTTATAACGTATACCCTCGTGAAGTAGAAGAAGTATTATATACGCACGAATCAGTAGCGGAAGTTGTCGTAATCGGTGTTCCTGATGAAAACTTAGGAGAAGCTGTGCGAGCGTACGTCGTTTTGAAGCAAGCAAACGTAACAGAAGAAGAACTAATGCATTACTGTACGTTACATTTAGCGAAATATAAAGTGCCGAAAAGCATTGAGTTTTTAATAGAATTGCCGAAGAATACGACGGGTAAGTTGTTAAGAAGAGCATTGAGAGAGAAAGCGATGCAAGTGTAAAAATGAGGCAACCATCTTTGGAGGTGGTTGCCTCATTTTTTTTGTATTGATTAAGCGGTGGTGCCATATATTTAAACCTGTATATGACCAACAAGGAGGGGACATACGTAGATCAGAAGAAATTAACACTTACGTCGGGTGCAATATCTTATTTGTTAAATTATGGATGAACTCTGGAAGTGATAAGAACGGTAATTTTAATCAAAATGGAGTAGTGGACTGTGAATCAATGGCTACGGTGTTAGTAAATGCATATAAATTAGAATGGAATGAAAATAGTAAGTTACCAAAAGAATTTGCTGATTTGAAAAATCATTGGGCTCAACGTATGCCAATATTTTAGTTTAATAAGAAAATTCAAATTCCAAGTTGACACATGTGAATTACAGAATTAAAATGAAAAGAAATCGAATAGAATACATTAGAAGCTAATCAGATAAACTGAAGGCGCACAATGTTCACATTTGTGAATATATTGTGTGCCTTTTTCTATTGTATAAACTAAGGGGGCTTAACGATGAAAAAGTGGGGTAAGACAGCGTTTATGAAAAGTACAGGTGTTTTATTATCAGCAGTTGTACTTTTATCAGGGTGTGGTTCGGCAACATCCACTAGTAATTCTGAAGGAAGTGGAGATAAAAAAACAGTTGAGCTTTTAAATGTTTCTTATGATCCAACGAGGGAGTTATATCAAGATTTCAATAAAGATTTTGCGAAGTATTGGAAAGAGAAGCACGGGCAAACAGTAAATGTAAAACAATCACACGGGGGATCTGGAAGTCAAGCGCGCTCTGTTATTGATGGCTTAGAAGCAGACGTTGTTACACTAGCACTTGCTTATGATATTGATGCGATTAGTAAGAAAAAACAATTAGCAGAAGATTGGCAGAAGCGACTTGCGAATAATTCCACTCCATACACGTCAACAATTGTATTTCTTGTTCGAAAAGGAAACCCGAAAGGTATTAAAGACTGGGATGATTTAACGAAAAAAGGTGTGTCTGTCATTACACCAAACCCAAAAACATCAGGCGGGGCACGTTGGAACTATTTAGCGGCGTGGGGATACGCACTGAAAAAATATAATAATAGTGAAGATAAGGCGAAAGAGTTTGTTAGCCAAATTTATAAAAACGTAGAAGTATTAGATTCAGGAGCGCGCGGAGCAACGACAACATTTGTTGAAAAAGGAATTGGTGACGTATTAATCGCATGGGAAAATGAAGCGTTATTATCCCAAAAAGAGCTTGGAAAAGATAAATTTGAAATTGTAACCCCTTCTATTAGTGTACTTGCAGAACCACCAGTAGCGGTTGTAGATAAAGTCGTTGATAAAAAAGGAACGAAAAAAGTAGCAGAAGGGTATCTTGAATATTTGTACTCAGAAAAAGGACAGGAAATTGCGGCAAAAAACTTTTATCGTCCACGTAATGAAAAAGTAGCAGAAAAATATACATCTCAATTTCCGAAAGTTCAATTATTTACAGTAGATGAACTATTTGGTGGCTGGAAAAAAGCGCAGGAGAAACACTTTAATGACGGCGGCGTATTCGATAAAATTTATCAAAAATAATGCGTACTGCTAAAGGGGGATGAGGTGAAAGAGGATGAGGAAGAAACGTGTTTTACCAGGGTTTGGATTATCGCTTGGATTTACAATGTTGTACATGAGTTTATTTGTACTTATACCACTTTCTATCGTATTTATTCAAACTTCACAGTTAGGTTGGAAGAAGTTCGCTGGGGTTATAACGAACGAGCGTGTGTTGCATTCCTATCAAGTTAGTTTTACAACTTCATTTGCAGCTGCTATTGTAAATGCCATTTTCGGTTTATTAATAGCATGGGTGCTCGTACGCTACAAATTTCCAGGAAAAAGACTATTAGATGGACTCATTGATTTACCGTTTGCACTTCCGACAGCTGTAGCTGGTATTACACTTACAACGCTTTATGCGGAAAATGGATGGATTGGGAAAATATTTAGTCTGTTTCATATAAAAGTAGCTTTTACACCACTCGGAATTATCGTTGCGCTTACTTTTATCGGTTTACCATTTGTCGTTCGAATGGTGCAACCAGTGCTGCAAAATATTGATAAAGAAGTAGAAGAGGCAGCTTCGAGTTTAGGTGCATCCCGCTTACAAATATTTGTGAAAATCATTTTACCAGAAATCTTTCCCGCTCTTCTTGCCGGTTTTTCACTCGCATTTGCAAGAGCATTAGGAGAATACGGATCTGTCGTTTTCATCGCAGGTAATATGCCGATGAAAACAGAAATTGCACCACTGATGATTATGACGAAACTAGAACAATATGATTACGCGGGGGCAACAGCTGTAGCGACCGTGATGCTTATTATTTCCCTCCTTTTCCTTCTTCTTATTAATATGATTCAAAGCTGGAGTAGAAGGCATGAACTAAAAAGTGAATAGGAGGAGAGAAAATGGAACCAACATTATTAGAAAAGAAAATAGTAAAAAGCGTATCAGCTAAAAAAGAATCTAAGCTTGTACCAGGCGTATTAATTACGATTACAGTTTTATTTTTATCTCTCTTTCTATTACTGCCACTCATAACTATTTTTCTAAAAGCCTTTGAAAGAGGGATGGATGTATACATTGCCGCTATTACAGATCAAGAAGCATTTTCAGCAATTAGATTAACGCTTCTCGTTGCGTTAATCGTTGTGCCGCTTAATACGATATTTGGGGTAGCGGCCGCGTGGCTTATTACAAAGTTTCAGTTTAAAGGAAAACAAGTATTACTCTCTCTTATTGAACTGCCGTTTGCTGTGTCACCAGTTATCGCAGGATTAGTATTCGTTTTACTTTTCACACCGAGGGGTGCTCTTGGCGAATGGTTACTTGAACATGGAGTGAAAATCATTTTCTCTGTACCAGGTATTATTATCGCAACAATCTTTGTAACCTTCCCGTTCGTTGCACGTGAATTAATTCCGGTTATGCAGGCGCAAGGGAAAAGTGAAGAAGAGGCAGCTTTATCACTTGGCGCAAGTGGCTGGAAAATGTTTTGGCGCGTTACGCTTCCAAATATAAAATGGGGTCTTTTATACGGCATGATTCTATGTAATGCCCGTGCTATCGGTGAGTTTGGAGCCGTTTCTGTCGTATCAGGTCACGTGCGTGGCATTACGAACACGATGCCGCTCCATATTGAAATTTTGTACAATGAATATCAATTTTCAGCAGCATTTGCAGTAGCGACGTTAATGTCATTAATTGCAGTGTTTACACTCGTTATAAAAAACTGGATTGAATGGCGAATGGAAAAACGACAATAAGGGGGATTACGGTGAGTATTCAAATTCAAGGTGTATCAAAGCAATATGGTACATTTCAAGCACTAACAGACATTCATTTGGATATTCCAAAAGGTGAACTTGTTGCCTTATTAGGCCCGTCAGGTTCTGGGAAAACGACGTTATTACGCATTATTGCAGGATTAGAAGAAGCGGATGGAGGTTCTATTTCATTTGATGGAGAAGATTTAACAGACATTCACGTGAAAAACAGGCAAGTCGGTTTCGTCTTTCAGCACTATGCGCTCTTTAAACATATGAATGTATTTGAGAATGTCGCTTTCGGTTTAAAAGTAAGAAAGAAAAGCTTAAGACCGTCAGCAGAAGCGATAGAAGAAAAGGTAACAGAATTATTAAAGCTCGTAAAAATGGATGACTTTGCTAAACGTTATCCAGCGCAATTATCTGGTGGACAACGTCAACGTATTGCACTAGCCCGGGCACTTGCAGTCGAACCGAAAATTTTATTACTTGATGAACCGTTCGGTGCACTCGATGCAAAGGTGAGAAAAGAATTACGAAGATGGCTCCGAAAATTACATGACGAATTTCAAATTACGAGCGTATTCGTAACGCATGACCAAGAAGAAGCGTTAGACGTTGCAGACCGTATCGTTGTAATGAATGAAGGTCGCATTGAACAAATGGGAACACCGGAAGAAGTATATGAAAACCCAGCAAGCCCGTTCGTTTACGATTTTTTAGGAAATGTAAATTTATTTCACGGCCGCGTTCATAAAGGAAAGCTAAATGTAGGATCGGTCGAACTAGAAGCACCAGAGCATAAGCACGTTTCCAACGTAGACGGAATAGCCTACGTAAGGCCGCATGACTTATCAATCTCTCGTACGAAACAAAGCATAGATGCAATCCCCGCAAAAGTATCTTATTCTCACGCAGTCGGACCTGTCGTATATGTAGAATTAAAACGAGACGGAACAGATGAATATTTAGAAGCAGAAATTACGAAAGAACAGTTCAAGCAGCTGAACATTCAAGCGGGTGATTTCGTATACGTACAGCCGAAAGAAGTGAAAGTGTTTATTCCGGAGGATTTTGTAATTTAAATAAAAACCGAACCATCATCTAAATGGAGGTTCGGTTTTCTTTATTTTTTCTCTACTAATTTCTTATTCTTCCAATCTAGTGTGAACAATTTATTAAATGTTTTTTGATCAACGTCTTTTACGTTGTTTCCAACCCAGTTTGCAGTTCCGAATGTGTAGCCTGGACGAAGTTGGTAGTCGTCGGCGTGTTTTGTATAAGCGACTTGTAAGTTAGATTGATCTGTATTTTTTTCAGAGATAACAACAGCAATCATACCAGGAGAGAAACCACTATTTGTTAATGCTGGAAGTTGATCCATCGGTATTAAATTACCTTTTGCATCAGATTCATATAGGTATGTGCGAGAGTACATAAACAGTTGGTTTCCGTATAAAGAATGGTAGGAATCACGTGTGTAAATACCCCAGTTTTGATTGTTATATCCGTTAAAGAATACGTTCCATTTTACGTTTTTGTTTGTTTGGTCAATTAAATTTGTTTTATAACTAGTTTGTTTATAGCTTACAGAGTCCGACCAAGTTACTTGACCAGTTGCACCAGCTTCACCGCTAGGGCCATTAGGCGTTACAGAAGCTTTAACAGAGCCACCAAGTTGATAAGATACGCTAGATGTTACAGTCGTTTCTTCTACAGCATTTGTAGGTGCTACGTTAAAGAAACGAGCGCTGTTATCTTGAAGGTTAAATGCAACATCATATTGTGAAGGATAACGTAATGTTGCACTAGCGCCAGGGATTGGGTAGTTATCAATAGGTGCATCACTTATAGTAGGATTTGCTTTTAGAAAACTACCAGTTGTATTAATAACGGCAATCTGTTTATCAGCGCTTGGGTCATCGATAAAAGTTACCTTTAAAGACATTGTCATATTATCAGCTTGATCATTATTAAATGTATTATAGCTCGTATGTGTTTTTGCATTTTGCCCGATATCTGTTACAACTTGCGATGTTGTTTGAGCATAAGCAGCAGGTGTTGAAAGAGTTACAGCGCTACTAGCAAAAACAGCGGATAATGCTAAACATTTTAAGTATGTTTTAGAACGTTTCATACAATCACTTCCTTTTATTTTTGTCGATATATGTCGTATTACATTTATATCGTAACATGAAAATAAAACGGAATGGATGGTTATGCATAATTGCATAGATGAGTTTTGAAGGATAAAGATAATAGAATTTCATCCAACACTTAAGACTCAAAAATGTCCATTACAGCCGTTCTTAAAAATTTTAAGACAATATGTTTATCAATGTTCTTATTCTGAAGATTGAAGTGCTTAATATTTACGTTATAAGTGCATAACAAGTTATAATAGAAGAAATCAATAAGGAGGCTGGCTGTGAAGAATCTTCGTTATCTCAATATATTTACCATATTAATTATATACACACTACTTATGTTTTACATTGGCTGGAACGGCTGGGTTTGGCTTCATGCGGTATTTGGCTGGGAATCTTGGGGATATTATGCTTTTATAGTTGCATTTATTTCATATGCGTACATTCTCGTGCAAGTGTTTAAGTTTTTGCCATTTCTGCGAACGATAGGTTCGATTTGGTTTGCAGTTATACAATATGCGCTTATGTTGTTGCCATTAGCTAATATTATGGTCTTTCTTTTACAGTTTTCAGTAGAGAAAGAAGCGGCAATTATTTGGACAGGGGCGGCTGTGATAGCTGCATTTATCTTTATCTTTGCGTATGGAGTATTTAATGCGTATAGTCCGGTAGTAAGAAAGTACGAGGTGCACATACCGAAAAAGGTAGAGGAGCGTAAAAGTTTACGCATTGCGATGGCTTCTGATATGCATTTCGGTAAACTGTCTGGCGTTTCGCATTTAAAAAGACTTGTTCGTCATGTAAATGAGATGGAACCTGATATTATTTTACTGCCAGGTGATATTATCGATGATCATCCAGGTGTGTTCATTCAAAAGAATATGGGACCAATCATGAAACAAATGAAAGCACCATTAGGCGTATATGGTGTTTTAGGGAACCATGAATACTACGGTAGAGCGGTTCCAGAGTTTTTACAAGAGATGGATAAGATTGATATTCGTATTCTTTTAGATGAAGTAATTACAATTGAAGATGACTTTTATCTCGTTGGAAGAAGAGATAAAACAGAGCGAGATCGTCAAAGCTTTGAACAATTAATGAGTACGGTAGATAAATCGATGCCTGTTATCGCAATGGATCACCAGCCATTTGAGTTGAAACAAGCAGCAGCGGCAGGTGTAGATTTATTATTATCCGGTCATACGCACCGCGGACAAATGGCGCCCAATCATATTGTAACGAGAAGAATGTACGAGCTAGACTGGGGATACGCACAAAAAGGCGCGTTCCACGCAATTGTTTCTTCTGGATTTGGGTTTTGGGGACCACCGCTTAGACTTGGTAGTAGGTCGGAGATTGTGCAGGTAGAAGTTACATTTGAATAGGGGTTATGAAATAGAGAGCTGATGGCTCTCTATTTTTTTTAATAAAAACAAATAACAATAAATATTTATGTTGGTGCTAATTTCATAAAAGAGATAAGATTATAAGACTCGATCAAAATAAAGGGGGATTGTAAGTGATCATATTAGATGTACTATACGGAGAATTTGAAGTGGATCAAGTAGTAGAAGAATTAATTTCAAGTAAATCTATGCAAAGACTAAAGGGAATTCATCAAGCAGGCGCAAGTTACTTAATGAACGAGAAATGGAATGTAACGCGCTTTGATCATTCAGTTGGTGTTATGTTGTTAGTGAAAAAACTAGGTGGTTCAGTAGAAGAACAGATCGCTAGTTTACTGCATGACGTATCGCATACTGCTTTTTCCCACGTGATTGATTACGTTTTTCATAATGAAGATGAAAGTTATCATGAAGAGATATTTAGTTCTGTTGTGAAAAACTCAGAAATTCCAGCGATTCTTGCGAAGTATGGTTATAACTATGAAGATATTTTGTTAGATGATTCGAAATGGACGTTACTCGAAAGGTCAGCACCAGAATTATGCGCAGACAGAGTGGATTATACATTACGAGATATGTATACATATGGGTATGTTTCTTTAGAAGAAGTTCACAGTTTTTTAGAAGATGTCATCGCTGTAGATGGGAAAATGGTTGTTCAAAGTGTCGAAATGGCAGAATGGTTTACAGAAACGTATTACAAGGAAGTAATCGATTTCTTTATGGAACCAATGAATATTTACGGAAATGATATGTTAGCGAAAACGTTAAAGGTAGCTCTTCATAAAAGGATTATTCATGCAGATGATTTTCTTCTTGAAGATGAGGAGCTTATTTCAAAATTGCAACAATGTAATGACCCCGAAGTAGAAGCTTTATTAAGCAAAGTTCATCGAAATGTAAAAGTAAAAGAAGATAGAAACGATTATGATTTACATCAGAAAAATAAAGTGCGTCTTATTGATCCGCCGTTACTTCGTGAAGGAAAAATCGTTCAGTCGTCTGTTGTGTCAGAAAACATAAGACAGATGAGTGATATTGCTTATGAAAAAGCGGTGAGAGGGATGTATGTGAAATTGATTTCGGAATAAAAAAGAAGTAGCGCATCTTTTTTAGAGCGCTACTTCTTTTTTATTAATGATCAAACCAATTCCAAATCTCAATATCTCCAAGAGTCGCATAACGTACGTGCGGGGAGTTTTGTAATTTTAATAACTCTTTCGATGGGCCAGTAATAACAATTCCGTATACTTTTACACCGTTATCCTTTACATATTGATAACGTTTATCTAAGTTTAGTTCTTTCTCAGAAAGCGCTGCTATTTTGCTTACCGTTTTTTTATGGATAGAAAGAACGCGCATCATTTCGGTTACTTTGTCTTCTTGCGTTTTCTGCCCGTCAGTTTCATTATCGAGGAATCTTACATGTTCTGGAAACCCTATAGCTTCTCCGCCATGTAGGATATAGTCATCTACATTTTTTCTTTCTTGTCCTGTATCTAAAGCGTACCATACAGGAGTTGGAGGGAGTTCTTGTGCCTCGAATATGCTATATAAAAGCGGTTCTAATTCTTTTAAAGTGTAAGCTTTATCAAAAGAAATTGCTACTTCTGCAACGGTTCCATCATGTACTTTTGCAAGTGTATCCCATACTTTTTTTGATGAATCCTTTAAATAATCACCCTGCTCTGTTTTGGGATGAACAAAGAAGAGTTTTGGTTGATAGAACGGATTCATCCAAGTTTGCTTCGTGATATCTACAGATGATAAGAAGCTTTTTGTTTCTATTGTACCAAGTGGCATTTCTTTTTTACCGACGGTTCTTACTAAATCAAATTGGCTATTTGTACGGAAAAAAGCTTCTACACTTGTTCCGCCTCCCATAACGCGGCTATTTGGGATAGTTGCTTCAAGTGCCAGCGAAGGAACCTCTCTAATTTCTTTTAGCCTTTTATCATTATTAGCTTGAAAATAAAAGGCTGATAATACCCCGCCGATTATATAGATAACGATGCAAATTGATAATATAAAACCAAACGTTTGTAAACGATGTTTCCACTTAATTCTCCAAAAAGGAATTTTAAGATCTTTTGGAGGTAACTTTTTCTTAATTGGTTCTGTTTTTGTTAACAGCTCATCTAAGTAAGCTTCACACTCTTCACATGACTCAATATGACTTTCTAACAGTTCTTGTTCATCATGCGTGAGCGTTCCATTTTCATACTTCTTCCATAGTTTTTTAAATTCTGCACAGCCCATCTGTATCACTCCTTTATGCTTTTTATTTCTTTTCGTCCCCTGTGTAATTCAATTTTCACTTTCGCTAATGAGAGACCAGTCATTTCTGCTATTTCCTTATAGGAGAATCCATAGTAATCTCGTAGTAGTAGGACATTTCGTCTTTCGAGCGGAAGAGAAGATAAACTGTCTAACCAACTAGCAATCTCATGTTTTACGAAATATTCATGTTCTGTACTTGGCACGTTTGGTAAATGGAATTCTTCCACTGTAGTTGTGTTATACTTTTTTTCTTTTCGATACCAATCGATAAAGGCGTTGTAGGCTATTGTAAATAACCACGGCCTAATTTCTTCGCCTTTATAATAATCAATATGGACGAGCATTCGGTAAAATGTTTCTTGCATGAGATCTTCCGCATAGTGGGAATCTCCGGTTAGGGAGAGAAGATAGCGAAATAAATCATGCATATGCTCTGAGTAAATTTCTTCTAATGATTGTTTGCGTTTCACTACATTTCCCTCCCTTCATACATAACAACGAAATACATATAAAAAAGTTACAATTTTTTATGGAATTATAGTAAAAAACGTCAAGAATTGGATTGTGTTCTCTTTTATCATAATACATATAAGGCGGGTGAACAGAGATGGAAAGCTATGAAACACAAATTCAAAGGTCAATTGATTATATTGAGGAAGATGTAATGGAAAAACAAACGCTGCGTAATTTAGCGCGGGTTGCAGGTTTTTCTGAGTCGCATTTTCATCGTGTATTTCAGGCGTTAGTAGGTGATACAGTAATGGAGTATGTTCGAAAGAGGAGGTTAGCCCGGGCAGCTTATCAACTTTCTCATACGGATGAAAAAGTTATTGATATCGCATTTGAGCATGGCTTTCAATCTCACGAAACGTTCACGAGAGCCTTTAAAAAATTATTTCAAATGACACCGAGTGAATATCGAAAACAAGAAATCGAAACACCGATGTATTACAGAGTGAATGTAAAGCAAAGAAAATTAAATCCGTATTTAGGAGGCATACAAATGGAATATCGTATTGTAAATAAACCAGAATTTTTAATGGCAGGTTATGAACTGAAGACGACAAGTAAAGAGGGGAAGAACCATCAAGACATCCCAGCATTTTGGCAAGAATATTTACAAAAAGATCTTGGAACAACGATTCCGAATCGTAAAGATACGAGCCAATGGGTAGAGCTTGGATTATGTACTGATTTTAATTTAGAAACAGGGGACTTCACTTATATTATTGGAATGGAAGTTACAGACTTTGAAAATGTACCAAATGAAATTGCAAAGCGTACTTTCCCTGCAGCAACATATGCAGTATTTACAACGCCGAAAGTTCCTCATAAAGAAATGGTATCGTCTATTCACCAAACTTGGAATGCAGTATTCTCAGAATGGTTTCCGCATTCAGGGTATGAACATTGCGGAGTTACAGAGTTTGAACTGTACGATGAGCGTTGCCACGAAGATAAGAGTGAGTTTGCACAAGTAGAGCTTTGGATACCGGTGAAGAAAAAATAATAAGGTAAGAGCGAATCATTGGGAGATGGTTCGCTTTTTCATAAAAGGAGAAATGGGAAAATGTTCAAAAAACTAGAATGTGTATCTATACATACGAAAGATATAGAAAGATCCGTTTCTTTTTATAAAGAAATGGGAATGGAGCAAAACTGGATTATAGAGAGAGAACTAGAAGAAGGAGCTATTTGGACGTTAATAGGATTGAAATTTCCAGATGAGAAAAGTTCGGAGTTAGTAATAAGCAATCATCCGGATATTAATTTTACGGAAGTCGAAGTATTAGTAGAAGATGTACAACAAACGTATGAGAGTTTAAAAGATAATAAAGATGTAAAGTGGATTCGCGAACCATTTCCAACAGAATCAGGACATGTTGCAGTAATGGAAGCACCTGATGAGAATGTGTTTGTGTTAGTAGGGAAATAGCTGAAATATGGAGTGACCTTTCATAGTGAGTTATGAAGGGTTATTTTTACTTTGTATAGTAGTAGAGGAAGTAGGTTAGTATTGTCGGTTTTTGTCGGTAAGTCGATATATCTAGAAAATCGCTGATATAATTCGAGTTGCGCTGATATATTCAAAAAATCGCTGATATAATTCGAGTTGCGCCGATATATTCAAAAAATCGCCGATATAATTTCATATACCGCTAAAACACCCCCAAAAAACGATCTGCATAATTTCAATTACCGCAAAACTCTCCCAGAAAAGAAAAAAAGACGCCACATAGCGTCTTTCCTACGAACGAAACGGAAATACAAGAATAATCGTCGTTCCTTTTCCGAGTGCACTATCAACGGAAATTGTTCCGTTATGAGCATGAACGAGCTGTTTTGTAATGGCTAGGCCAAGTCCAGTTCCAATGTTGCTTTCTTCTGTGTTTGTTCCGCGGTAATATCGTTCAAATAGAAGTTCTTTCGTTTTTTCATCCATTCCTTTTCCGTCATCTGAAATGGAGAGTGTAAAGGAATTAGCGTTTTGTGATAGTTTTACGATGACATTAGTCGTTTCATTATTATGTTTTACCGCGTTTACGAGTAAGTTTTCGATAATACGCTGAAACCATTTTTCTTCAATGAAATATTGAATTTTATTTGAGCTCGGTACGAATTCAATATTTTGATTTTGGAGTGTTGGATTATTAATAAATTGCAATAATACTTTTTGAACGAACTGATTGATTTCAACGTTTACGTGTTGGGCAGGAAGGCTGTTATTTTTTAATTGATACGTTAAGCTTAAATCATCAATTAATGTCGTCATATATTGAGATTTCTCTTTCATAACACTACCAAATTGCTGAATATCACGATCAGTCCAGTTATATTGATTCGATTCGAGTAATAATGCGTAGCCATATATAGAGCTAAGTGGTGTTTTTAAGTCGTGTGTTAGACCGGTAATCCATTCTTCTCGTGTTTGCTGGAGGACTTGCCTCATCGCATCATTTTTTTTGAGTGTAATAGAAAGGTGTTCTAGTGAACTTGTTACATCTCTAAACAAACGGAATGACCATTTTTCTTTACCAGATCGCCGGAACCTGACGGGTTTTCCTTTTTTACTAATAGGTTCTTCATACTTTCCACCAGCGATATTTTTAAGCCAGCGCATCGCATGTAATAACGGTTTCCCGAATTTATTACCGTACCAAATAGAAAGAATGACTAAATAAACAAATACGATAAGAAGGATTAATCCGCATCCGATGAGAAACTTCTTAGTAAATACATCTTCAATTTCGTCATCTGGATAGTAGTGCTCATTTTTTGCAGTTACAACGAGAAGGTTGCCACTATTTGCATCGTAAAAGCTAGACGTGTTTTCTTTATGATTCCACGGTTCTTTTTCATTAAGGGCAATTTGTATTGCTGAAAATGTTTTTTTCTTTCCAGTTGGATAGGAAAAAACCTCTTCGCCATTTTGATTAAATATTTGAAGTGTTGCTTTTTCTTTAGACAGTAACTGTTTTTCTTGATCTGTTAATGCGAACGAATCCATCGTTAAAGAGGAATGCTCCTTTTGAATTGCTGTCAGTAACGCATTGCTTTTTAACATACCACCATAAATAACAAGTGCTTTCTTTTCTTCTAATTCAATTTCCCAATATGTAAATTTATAATTGCTTTCGATATGATGCTGTATATATGCGACTAAAGATGTCTTCGTATAAGCATCCGGAACATCATTTGGTGTATTAAAGTGGTAGAGGATTTTTCCGTTTTCATCTACAACTTGGAGCCAATCATTTTTCTCCTTTATTAAATCTTGCACTTCAGATTGTAACGAAATATGCCCATCTTCTGAAGAGATGTATCTTGAAATTGTAAAACTATCAGAATCCGGAATGTTAGGTTCGTATAAAGTACTAGTAAGAAGAAAAATTAAATAAGTAAAAGCAGCAACTACAGCGATAAGTAATGTAACTAAAACAAAAACGTGTTGCATGATAAATTGAATAATAAGTCGTTTATTAAAATTCATATCGTCACCCTACTTTGTAACGAACTTATAACCAAGCCCGCGAACGGTTTTTATATATTCTGGTTTACTTGGATCGTGTTCAATTTTTTCACGTAGTTTTCGAATGTGGACCATAACAGTGTTGTCATCGCCATTATAGGCAGGTGCTCCCCAAACTTTTTCATATATTTCCTCTTTCGAAAATACGTAGTTCGGATTCTCGCAAAAGAAGAGTAGTAGTTGAAAGAGTTGAGCAGAACATTCGACAATGTGCCCATCTACTGTTAGTTCTGCAGAGTGCTGATCAATTTCAAATCTTCCAAATGAAATTGAGTGTGGTTTTTGTTCGTGTGGTACGGTTTGTTTCATATGTCTCCGAAGCTGTGCTTTCATACGTGCTACTACTTCTAATGGATTAAATGGTTTCGTAATATAATCATCTGCACCGTATGAAAATCCGGATATTTTATCTAAATCAGATGCTTTTGCTGATAGGAAGAAAATTGGACAATCTGTTTGTTGGCGAATGATTGGACAAATATCAAAACCAGATTGTCCAGGAAGCATTACATCTAAAATAATTAAATCGTAATTGTTTTGCTTAGTTAGAGATAAAGCTATTTCAGCTGATGTTGCAGTTGTAATATGAGAAAAGCCTTCTTTTTCAAGAATGGTAGTTAGTAATTGTAAAATTGCTGTTTCATCATCAACGAGTAAAATATTTGCTTGGTACATAAATATCCCTCCTAATTTTCTCGAATATCATATCATCATTTTGTAACTTATGGAATTTTTAAGGAAATTTTAAGGTTTTCTTTCGCAAAAAATTAAGAATCAAATGATATGATAAAAGTAACATAGGGGAGGAGATGAGTGTGAACCCGTTTCAAGTGATGCGAGCTAGATATTTTTTAATTGTATTTGCACTATTAATTTTAATAGCGAGAAGTAGTGGCGATTTGCTAACAAGTATATTTCATATACAAAATTCTTCTTTTATAAATATCCTTATATTCTATATCCTTCCGATGGTATGGATTTCTTATGAGTATAGAAAGCACCACATTTCATTTTCATTATTTGTTAATAAAAATGAAACATTTAACTTGGTACAAGTTTTATACATTACGGTTATGTTATGCATGTTTAGTTACGGGTATCTTATTTTGTATATGTATAGTTTTGCATGGATTACACCGGACTTTATTATGAACGCCCTGCATGAACCAATTGTAGATAGTACTGGGGGATATGTATCTCAAGTCATTAGGGTCGTATTCATCGCACCAATTATCGGGGAATTTGTTTTTCGCGGATTTTTACTTCAACGTTTTGCAACAAAATGGGGAACGAGCATAGCGACCATCGTTGTAGCAATATTGTTTGCGTTGTTACATGTTGATTTCCTCGGTGCAGCCATATTCAGCATCGTATTGTCAATCGTATATATTCGTACGAAAAGTTTACTCATGCCAATTGCAATACATATGTTAAACAATGCATTTGTAATAGGTGCGTCTTTTCTAATAAGTAGAGAAAAAATTATGAGTTTTGCCGATTTCTCAAATTATACGACATTCTTTCCTGGACTTATTATTTTTATAACAGGATTAAACTTAGTACTTATCTTTTTATTTGTTAATCGCAAATATTGGAGTAAAGAAGTGCCAGTTATATATGCAGAGCAGAAAAAGAGCTTTTCAGATGTAGTCGGGAGTAAATAAGATGAAGAAGACGGTTGAAAAAATATTAAAAGACATTATAGATTCTACGTCTATTACAGAGATGTGTGATAGAAGTGTTTGTCATTGGCTTCAACCTGTAGTAGATACGATTGTGTTTCCAGAGTATTACGTATTTTCTAGTACTCATTTAAAAGAAAATATTATTTCTCTTCTTATTGTGTTCGGGGTTTTACTAATATTTGGTCTAATTGTAGAAGAAATGATGAAGCGCATCTTCAAAAAGAATGAAGAGAAGTATATGTGGATTCATAAAGTATTCGAGAAAGTAATGGTGGCTTTCCTTTTGTTTTATGGTATGAAAACAATCATTTACTTTATAGCTTTGAAACATCATTAATTCGAAATTTGAAAGGGGTGTATAAAATTATATGAATGAAACGATATCATCAAATAAGTTTTTTTATTTGATTTTACTTAGTCTAGTGTTAATAACGACAGTGAATGTTATTTTGCGCTGGGAGGAAGCTTATTTTTTCATGTATTTAGCGCTCCATTTGCTAGGGATTTTATGTATAAGTGGTGGAGTGGTTACTGAAAAAAAGAATGAAGAAAGCGTTAACTATATGTGTGTGATCGGTCTTGTTTTACTTTTAGCTGTACAGGGTATTATGAAATATAGTTCTTTCTCTTTACAAGATTTTAGTTTATTAATAGATGTACTTCCTTAAAGAGGCTTTTTATTTTATCTAAAAAGCAAGTAGGGTGCGTGTTGGTTTGTAAGTGTGATCCTTATTACGGATTGTGAACCGAAGAAAGTGTTTAAAGATAGGTAAAACTCTTCTTATGTAGAAGAGTTTTTTTATGTAAATAAAAAGATCCAGAGCAATTCACATAATAAGCTTGTTCTAATTTAGCGTGTACGAACTTACAATAATAATAGACAGGCAGCATAGAGGAGGGAATAGCGTGAAGAAGGTTATCGGTTGGTCGCTTTTTTTGTACGTTGGATTTGCGTTACTTATATATTGGTATTTATTTGGATGGAATCATGAACTTATTCCGGACATGTATAAGGGAACGAGTGCAGATCCAGAAACGTTTATGAGTACGAGAGAGCTTACGCTAAGCCAAGATTATTCGCGCGTGAAAAATTTTCTATACTTTTTAGCGACGCCTCTTGAATGGATTATTTTATTATTTGTACTTGTGCTAGGTATTTCAAGAAAGTTTGAGAAATGGTCGAAGGAAACGACTAAAATAAGTGTTTTGCAAGTTGCGATTTATTTCTTTTATTTATCATTATTGACAACAGTGCTTGCCTTACCGATGCAATGGATTGGCCGGAAAGTGTCCGTTGATTACGGCATTTCAACACAAAGTACACAAAGCTGGATAAAAGATCATGTTATCGGTTTTTGGGAAAGTTATGCGACTATGTTAATCGTAGTTACCGTTCTATTATGGCTTATCCGTAAATTTCCGAAGAGATGGTGGCTCGCAGGATGGGCGCTCTCTGTTCCATTTACAATCTTTTTAACATTCATACAGCCTGTCGTTATTGATCCACTGTATAACGACTTCTCGACGCTGAAAAATAAAGAATTAGAAACGAAAATTTTAGCGATAGCAGACAAAGCGGACATTCCTGCTAAACACGTATATGAAGTAAATATGTCAGAAAAAACGAATGCATTAAATGCTTACGTAACAGGAATTGGCCCTAACGCCCGTATTGTAATGTGGGATACAACACTTAAGCAGTTAAAAGATAAAGAGATTTTATTTATAATGGCCCATGAAATGGGGCATTATGTTATGAAACATATATATTTTGGCGTTGCAAGTTATGTATTGCTATCGTTTATAGGTATGTTTTTAATTAGTCGTATTATAAATATGTGTATTCGCAAATGGGGAGATACATTGCAAATTTCAAAGGTAGCATGTTTCTCCATTTTACCTTTATTTTTCTTAATTTCTTCTGTCCTCTCTTTTGCAGCACAACCAGCAACAAACTACGTTTCACGTATAGAAGAAAGAGCGGCAGATCAATATGCTTTAAATATGACGAAGGATGGGAAATCTGGTGTGAAAACTTTTCAATATTTATCAAAAACAAGTTTAAGCCAAGTAAATCCGCCTGCGTTAGTAAAATTTTTCTTATACACGCACCCACCAATTTTTGAAAGAATTCATACGTTTGAACAATATGAGAAACAAAGCAAAAAGGAGTAGCATGATAGCTACTTCTTTTTTTATAGAGATATAAGTTTCATATTGGGAATATTTATCATTGCTTTTTATTGCGATTTTGTAAATAATAAGCTATAAAATTCTAAAAATCTATATATAAAGGAATAAAGGTGGAAAAATGTATTTTTTACAAAATTTAAAAGTGAAATATAAATTATTAGCGCTTATTTCATTAGCAGTTTTAGGTATGGTAATTATGAGCAGTGTAGCAATTAATTCTATTAATAAGATTAAGCATGATACAGAGGTTGTAGTAGATGATTATCAATATTCTGCAATTTTATTAGAAGGAATGCTTCGTACACAAAATTCATTAGAATATAACTTACTAGAATTAATTACGGCATCACAAAATGAAGTGGCAAATAAAGAGGGGATAATTGATAATATTGAAAAGGATCTTAAAAAATATGATTCTTTATTAAAAGAATATGATGATGGTTTTAATTTAAGTAAGCAAGAGGATGAACTATTTCAGAAGATGAAGAAATCTTTACCAAGTTATAAAGATACATATAAAAAATTATTTGAAAAGGCGAAGGCAACAAATGAGCCACAAATGGTAAATGAATTTCAGAAGGAATTAAAACCGAAGGGAATAGAGTTAGCTGGTTATGCAGTGGATCTAGAATCGTATGTTTCAAATTTAGCTGACCAAGTATTTAAAGATTCTCAAAAAATGATTGATCGTTCCGTTATTACCTTTATCATTCTTGTAGTAGTTACTACAATCGTTATATGTATAGTAAGTTATATTATTAGCAAGCTCATAGTTGCTCCTTTACAAACGGTTAGTCGTATGATGGAAAGAGCGAAAGAAGGAGATTTAACCGTACATGGTGATTATACTGCTAAGGATGAATTGGGTGTATTAGTAAGTAATTTTAACGAGATGATTGCAGGGCTAAGAACAAATATGCAAGAAGTAGAGAATAATATTCAGCTTTTATTCCAACATGCAGACGGAGTAGTATCTGCATCAGAAGTATCTAGTAGTGCAGCGAAGAAAATCACTATGGATATTGAAGAAGTTGCAAATGGTGCAGAGAGTCAAATGCAAGCAATGGAACAAACTGCGGGTGCGATGGAAGAGTTGACGCAAGGAATGCAGAGTATAGTCAATACATCATCCTCTGTAAATGAATTATCTGCTCAATCAGCATTAGATGCAGAAAGTGGTAACAAATTAATGAAACAAATGATTCAACAGATGGATACAATCCAAAATTCGGTACATAGCGGTGTGAAACAAGTAGAGACTATGAAAGAACAATCAGAAGAAATTGTTAAAATCATTGATGTTATGCAAGGTATTACCTCCCAGATTAACTTATTAGCATTAAACGCCGCAATTGAGGCTGCACGTGCTGGTGAAAGTGGTAGAGGATTTGCAATTGTGGCAGATGAAGTGCGGAAATTAGCAGAACAATCTAGTGATTCTGCAAAACAAATTGAGAATCTTATTACTCAAGTTATGGGAACAACGAACCATACGGTACATATGATGGGGAAAGTAGATAATGAGGTACAGGCAGGTACACAAGTAGTAATGCATACAGAAAAAGTATTTGGAACAATTACAGAAAAAGTACAGCAAGTATCTGAGCAAATTCAAACGGTATCTATGTCTACAGATGAAATTGCAGCGAGTAGTGAGGAAATCTCGGCTTCTGCAGAAGACATGGCTCAAATTTCCCAAAGATCATCTGACCGAACTGATAGGGTAAAAGAGTCTATTCAACAGCAAGAAAAATCTGTTCAAGAGATTTCGGTTTCAATTGAACATATGCATAACGCAGCAGGAAAATTAAAACAAATAGTTGCCCAATTTACTCTTCAAAAGTAGTAGCATATTTGAGTGTTAATAAATATAAAAAAATCATCCTCTTTTAAGAAAAAAGGATGATTTTTTTATCTCGTTATTTGCTGGGCAGTAAGACCCCCACCTCAAAATTCAGCGAAAAATGCTACCTCTGAAATATAAACCATGAATATAGTAATCTCCATTAGGCATCTCCTTTAGGTGCCAATAAAGGGAAGTTATAAAGTGAAAAGGAGTTTATAAAGAGATTGTAGAATGTTTTAGTATATAACACCTTAGATGTGACAACTTCCTTTTTGAAAAAGAAAGAAGGGGGTATAAAGCAGAAAGGTAGTGGAAATATTTCTTCTAGAAGATTTGCATTTTATCTTACATTCACAAAAAAATAGTACTCCTGAAACAATGAAGTTCATTTTATTTGAATGAAATAGGGAGAGAGGATAATGAAGAAAAAAATATTGGGTGTAATGATGATTGCGACAATGGCAGGAGGTATATTTGCAGGGGCGAATGTGACGCCTGTAAAAGCGGAAGAGTATCCACAAATGATTGTGTTTGAAGATGTTCCATACGGATTTTGGGCATATGATGCTATTATGGATTTAGCGTATCATAAAATTATATTAGGGTATGGAAACGGGAAGTATGGTGTTGGCGATCTTATAACACGTGAACAAGTAGCTGGGACTATTTACAGAACACTTGAGATAAAAGAAGAAGGGCCAGTAGCGAATCCATATAAAGATGTTTCTGATAGTACAACCACTTTTAAAAAGGAAATTTTAGCGTTAACAAAACGTGGTGTTTTTACAGGGGATGGCCAAGGGGATTTTAGGCCGAAAGCACCAATCTCTAGAGCGGAAATGGCTGTCATTTTAAAACGAGCATTTAATTTTGAAACGAAACAAAAACATACATTTAAAGATATTCCAAAAGGTCACTGGGCAGAAGATGCAATTAGTGCGTTACAATCTAATAATGTTGTGAGAGGAACTGGGAATGGCATGTATGAATTAAATCGCCCTGTACCTAGAGAACAATATGCTCAGTTTATTAATAATGCGATTATTAATTATCATTTGAAAGAGGATTGGAAGTAGAGTGAAATATGAAAGCACAAATAGAAAAATTTGTGCTTTTTTGTTTGTTTAAAAAAGAATTATTATTCGTATTTATGTATTTTTATGGTTATAAACAAGCTTTATAATCAACCCGATGAAAAAGACATGATGTGTAATATGATTCACAAAACCGTCACGAAATGTGTCGGAAAATATATTGTCACTATACCATTTATTCTGTATATTTTTAAAAAAACATATACATATTGGGGAGATAATTTGATGAGCAAAAAATTATTAAAAACAGCTACAGCATTAACAATTATGGGTGGGGTGTTATTCTCAGCAGAGAGTAATAGTGTAAAAGCGGAAAGTGCACCGTTGCAAAAAGCAAATACAATTGTATTTAAAGATGTACCAAAAGGACATTGGGCATATGAGGCAATTCATGAATTAGCGGAACAAGAAATTATTTTGGGATATGGCGATGGAATATTCGGTTTTGGGGATAATGTAACACGTGAGCAAGTTGCAGCTTTAATTTACCGTGTGTTTGATATGGAAGAACAAGATGAATATGAAAACCCATATGGAGATATCGATGAAAATTCAACAAGCTTTATCGAGGAGATATTGGCTCTAACGGAAATCGGAATTTTCCAGGGAGACGAGAATGGAAACTTTAGACCGAAGGCGACGTTAACGCGTGCGGAAATGGCACAAGTTCTTACGAATGCTTTTGACCTACAGGCAAAGGGATCTCATAACTTTAATGATGTTTCAGCAAATTCATGGGCAACGAATGCAATTAGTGCAGTACAAACAAATGGTATTACACTGGGAATCGGAGAAGGTAAATTCGGTCCGTCTATGAAGGTAACGAGAGAACAATACGCACAGTTTTTACATAGAGCAATATTGCATGATATGGAACAAGGGCAGTAATAAAGTTTAACTAGTCAAAGTGAAATTCAAAAATAATACAAAAAGGTCGTTGTTGTATAACAGCGGCCTTTTTTGTATGAAATAAAGCGCGAAAGAATGGCGTTTTGAAAAAAAGCGAAATGAATTTTCAAAAAAAACTTCCTTTTCTGAAGATTTGTTATATAATATAAAACATGAAATCAAATCTGTTATAAAACAGTTTAAGAAGGGGATGCTAATATGTCGACGCAAACTTCACGGGTTACACTCGTTGGAGAAATGTTACCAGCGTACAGCGAAATATTGACACCTGAGGTGCTTAGTTTTTTGAAGGAACTACATGAGAATTTTAATGAGCGCCGCATAGAACTTTTACAAAAACGTGTAGAAAAACAAAAGAGAATTGATGCAGGGGAGTTTCCGAAGTTTCTAGAAGAAACAAAACACATACGTGAAGCGGATTGGACAATTGCCAAGCTGCCAAAAGACTTAGAGGATCGCCGTGTAGAGATTACTGGACCGGTAGATAGAAAGATGGTCATTAACGCTTTAAATTCAGGAGCGCATCTTTTTATGGCGGATTTTGAAGATTCGAATTCACCAACTTGGGAAAATGCAGTGGAAGGTCAAATCAATTTACGAGATGCAGTAAAGGGAACGATTTCACATGAAAATGATAAAGGGAAAGAATATAGATTAAATGAGAAAACAGCTGTACTCATTGTACGTCCAAGAGGATGGCATTTAGAGGAAAAGCATATGCAAGTTGATGGGAAAAATATGTCGGGTAGCTTAGTAGACTTCGGCTTGTACTTTTTCCATAATGCGAAAGCTCTTTTAGCAAAAGGGAGCGGCCCATACTTTTACTTACCGAAAATGGAAAGTTATTTAGAAGCGAGATTATGGAATGATGTATTCGTATTTGCTCAAAAATATATCGGCATTCCAAATGGAACGATTAAAGCAACTGTGTTACTGGAAACGATTCACGCTTCGTTTGAAATGGATGAAATTTTGTATGAGCTAAAAGATCATTCTGCTGGCTTAAACTGCGGAAGATGGGATTATATTTTTAGCTTTTTAAAGAGTTTCCGTAATCATAATAAATTCTTACTACCAGATAGAGCACAAGTCACGATGACGGCGCCATTTATGCGTTCGTATTCTTTGAAAGTAATTCAAACATGTCACCGCCGTAATGCACCAGCAATTGGAGGAATGGCGGCACAAATTCCGATTAAAAATAATCCAGAAGCAAATGAAGCAGCTTTTGAAAAAGTGCGTGCTGATAAGGAACGCGAAGCTTTAGACGGTCATGACGGGACTTGGGTTGCCCACCCTGGACTTGTACCGGTTGCAATGGAAGTGTTTAATCACATTATGAAAACACCAAATCAAATTTTTAGAAAACGTGAAGAAATATGTGTAACAGAAAGCGATTTACTAGAGGTACCAGTGGGAACGATTACAGAAGAGGGCCTTCGCATGAATATTAGCGTAGGTATTCAATATATTGCATCTTGGTTAAGCGGACGGGGAGCAGCACCCATTTATAACTTAATGGAAGATGCGGCAACAGCTGAAATTTCAAGAGCACAAGTATGGCAATGGATTCGTCATGAAGGTGGAAAACTAAATGATGGTCGTAATATTACGCTTGAATTAATGGAAGAATTAAAAGAAGAAGAATTAGCAAAAATAGAAAGAGAGATTGGTAAGGAAGCCTTTAAGAAAGGGAGATTCCAAGAGGCGACAACGTTGTTTACAAATCTCGTTCGAAATGATGAATTCGTACCATTTTTAACATTACCGGGTTATGAAATTTTATAAAAAATGAAAAGGGGATGGAACAAATGAAAAACGAAAGAATCGAGAAGTTACAAGAAAGCTGGGAATTAGATGAGCGTTGGAAAGGTATCACACGTCCATATTCGGCAGAAGATGTAATTCGCCTGCGCGGGTCAATTGATATTGAACATACGTTAGCGCGTCGTGGTGCTGAGAAGCTTTGGACATCGCTTCATACAGAAGACTATATTAACGCACTTGGCGCATTAACAGGAAACCAAGCGATGCAACAAGTAAAAGCTGGGTTAAAAGCGATTTACTTAAGTGGTTGGCAAGTAGCAGCTGATGCAAACCTTTCTGGGCATATGTATCCAGACCAAAGTTTATATCCAGCGAACAGCGTACCTGCTGTAGTAAAACGAATTAATCAAACACTTCAACGTGCGGATCAAATTCAGCATATGGAAGGAAGCGATGATACAGACTATTTCGTACCGATTGTAGCAGATGCAGAAGCTGGATTTGGTGGGCAATTAAATGTATTCGAACTGATGAAAGGTATGATTGAAGCAGGTGCATCAGGTGTGCATTTTGAAGATCAATTATCTTCAGAGAAAAAATGTGGCCATTTAGGCGGAAAAGTACTACTACCAACGCAAACAGCAGTACGCAATTTAATTTCTGCACGCCTTGCAGCAGATGTAATGGGAGTGCCGACAATTATCGTTGCAAGAACAGATGCGGATGCAGCTGATTTAATTACGAGCGATATTGATCCTGTTGATAAAGCATTTATTACAGGAGAAAGAACACCAGAAGGGTTTTACCGTACGAATGCAGGTCTTGATCAAGCAATTG
This sequence comes from Bacillus sp. HMSC036E02, assembly GCF_001836235.1. Taxonomy (NCBI): domain Bacteria; kingdom Bacillati; phylum Bacillota; class Bacilli; order Caryophanales; family Bacillaceae; genus Bacillus; species Bacillus sp. HMSC036E02. The sequence continues at coordinate 55,325 of NZ_KV827836.1, forward strand.
CGCGCGGTTTAGCGTATGCACCGTACGCAGACCTCGTTTGGTGTGAAACGTCAGAACCAAATTTAGAAGATGCAAAACGATTTGCGGACGCAATTCATAAGGAGCATCCAGGGAAGCTACTTGCATATAACTGCTCACCTTCATTCAACTGGAAACAAAAACTAGATGAAAAAACAATTGCAAGCTTCCAAAAGGAAATCGCATCTTACGGTTACAAGTTCCAATTCGTAACACTTGCTGGATTCCATTCATTAAATTACGGTATGTTTGAACTAGCACGTGGCTATAAAGAGCGCGGCATGGCAGCATACTCTGAACTACAACAAGCAGAATTCGCAGCTGAAAAACATGGCTACTCTGCAACACGTCATCAACGCGAAGTAGGAACAGGCTACTTTGATGAAGTGGCACAAGTGATTACAGGCGGAACTTCATCAACGACAGCGTTAAAAGGATCTACGGAAGAAGCACAGTTTACGAAATAAAAGGAAGGGGCACCTTTTTGAAAGGTGCCCCTTGTTATTTTCTAAACGATTCGAAAAGAGAGATTGAGTTGTCGGCAAAAAACGATACTAACTTTTCTTTATTACTAAATCAACTCCACTCAGCCCTATGATCACGAATAAACTTCATATCTTTCTCATAATGCTCTAGATGTCCTTCATCGATCATTCTTTGGAAATTCAAGTCGCCTTCTTGAGCTTTTCGTTTCATATATGTACATAACCCTTCTAATCGAAGCAACACCATTCCTAAGTAATCTTCATCCATATTTTTATCATAGGACTGAACGAACAAATTCACTCTCTCTTTAATACGATCTGCATGTTGCGATGAGTCATAATGAACGGCTTCACCGGATTCAGTATAATACACTCTACTTAAAGGCACACAAGTATAGAGTGTATAAGCGATATCCCATAGTCTTGGACCAGGAGCAGCAACATCGAAATCAATAATCCCTACTGGCTTCTTATTATTAAAAATAATGTTATATATGGCAAAATCATTGTGACATAAAACCTCAATGTTATTTGGAGTATGATCCATCGGTTTCCAATCAGCTAATAACGGAAAATCACTTACAGCATCATGGTAAAGGCGGAGCATCTTTGCTATTTTTTTTAATACATCATTAGATCGCATATATTCTTTTAAAGGATAATTGCCAGCTTCTCCTTCAATAAAGGATAAAATCTCTCTATCCTTTTCATCTACACCTAAAAACTTTGGAGCATAATGAAATCCTTTGTTTTCTAAATGTTGCAATAGCTTATGAATCTTTTCACTGTCTGGCTTTAACTCTCGCCGAACAGTATTTTTAGAACGATATACGCTTGAGACGTTTCCCCCTGTTAGCCTTTCTTCTTTAGCGTAGTTTGACATGTGAAAATTCCCCCTGTGATTAAAAAATCCAATTCCAAATAGTGAATAGACCAACAACGGCAGAAAAGAGAAGGGAAGCAAGCAATGCTAGACAGCCAAAAGGAACTAGCTTATCTTTCCATGTTTCTTTATACTCATAAATTAACTCCTCTGCTACTTTCTTCTGCACTGAAGATAAAGGTTGATCTTTATACAAACCTTTTATATGGTTAGAATCGCCTTTAAACTTTAAAGCACGTGCAATATGATGAGGACTATTTCCCATTGATTTTTCAAATAATAAACATGACTCATGCATAATACCTGTTTTATGCTCTTCTAGATACCAGTAACGTCCAGCCATTTCTGGATATTGTAATTTATAATAAATATCTCCGAGTTGTTTTCGAAGATGTAATTCATTTGGGTATGTAAAGATGAGGCCATGCAATCTATCTCTTGCTTTTCCAAGATTATTATTTTCAATATCCTCTTCAATTCTTTTTAATGTTTTTCTAGGAATTTTATTGGTCATAAACTCCTCCTTATTTAGAATAGAGATAATTATATTTTATAAGAAATACTAAAAATTAGAAATTCTATTTTCGAAAAAGATTGTACATTTTATTTTAATGTGCTATGATGATGTCAGTTGAATAGTTAAATTAAGCAATCCATATGTTATCAAGTGCTGAAAACGAACGAGAAAAAGTATGTGAGAACTAGTTTATGTTTCGTATTTGATAATGTGTGGATTCTTTTTTTAGACAGGAAGACTAAAAAATTTAAAATTTGTATTTTCTTAGGAGGAAATAATTATGGCAGTAACAGGACAAGTAAAATGGTTTAACAACGAAAAAGGTTTCGGTTTCATCGAAGTTCCAGGCGAAAACGACGTATTCGTACACTTCTCAGCAATCGAAACTGACGGTTTCAAATCTTTAGAAGAAGGTCAAAAAGTTAGCTTCGAAATCGAAGACGGTAACCGTGGACCTCAAGCTAAAAACGTAATCAAACTATAATTTTATAGTTGATGATGGAAAAAAGGATGGCTAATGCCATCCTTTTTTTGTTGTGGAGAAAGTTTTTTTAGAGCCTGTTTTTATATCTAAATCTCTTTTTCGATGTTACAACTGGTAAAAAATTATCTGGAATGCGTATTAGTTTCTGTAGAAGAATTAGTTCAGCAAGAGCATTTGCTGCGTATGATAGTAAATAACTATAAATTTGTATTCTCTGTTGAAATGGGGAAATCTTTTCCAGATAGACCTTGAGTAACATCTTTTTTGTTAGCGTTGTTGTTGGAATTTTGTACGTTTTGAGATGATGTTTCTAACAGTTGTTCTTGTTCCTTACTAGGGGTATTCAGAGCATCTGAGGGAATGCTATTAACCTGCTGATTTAATGGATTTTCTTTATCCATAGTATACAACTCCTTTTTAGAATTCGATAAAAAGCAATGTAATTATAAATAGCTACTTATATATATTGTGTTTTTGAATGACATTATATACAAAACTTATATTGCAAAGTTAACTAATTAACGAATTGTTAGTGATGGATAAAGATGTACAAATTTGAATTTTTTAATAAAAATTAAAAGCGGGTAACAAGTACAAATACTCTTTCTCATGTTTTATATAAGGATCATATTACAAATCAAAAAAGATGTAGAGAACCTTGGAAGAAAATATAGTCGTTTTTTAGGGGGAAGAAGAATAAATAAAATGATACTACAAATGTAAAAAGGCATTCCATAAAGGAAGGCCTTTTAATGTTCTTGCCCTGATTTTTTCTTCTCACGTTTTTTACATTCTGGACATTTTGATTTACGAAACGGTTTGGCAAAGAATAGCAGAATGAAAAATAAACCGAATATAATACTAGCTGAGTTTTTCACGATAATGACGCTACTATTTTTCATTTGAATCGATGGTTGGATCTCTTTTTCTTCCATAGTGGCCCTCCATATATTGGATTTACATTTTAATTATAGCAAAGTTAGTTGTTGTAATGATGTGAAATGAGGAATGGATAATAAATATTTATAGGTAGTATAAATGCTGTTTTTATAACTTTAAAATTAATTAATTTCTATATCGTGATTTTATTGTTTAACAAATGTTTGATAAATGATAAAAAATTGTAAAAAAGCGGAACTTGTAAGCTATTTCCTTTTCATAGATGCTAAAATTATATATGCAGCTGCTAATATAAATGGAAAAAAGGAGATAATGGAGTATGGAAAGTAAAGTGGAACGCTATGTCGAAAATTATGTTGTAACGAAAAATACGATGGCCTTACTTCCTGTTATTCTAAGTGAAAAGAAAATTGTTACGCGAGTCGTTGAAATGAATGATTCTTTTTTCGTATTTCAAAAACCTCTAGATATTATAGAAAGAAGTTGCCGCAAGCATGGCTCTAGTTTCTTAGGCAGAAAAGAAGGAACGAAAGAGTTAACTCATATTACACATAAAGCACCGATTGCGATTAGTCCAGCAGATCAACTTTATTTTTTCCCTACCTATTCTTACTCTAGAAAAGAGTGCGCTTGGTTGTCTCATTTTTATATTGAAAGTAATAAAGAATTAGAAGATGGAAATCTTATTATTAGATTTATAAATGGCTTTGCTGTGAAATTAGAAATATCAAAAACTAGTTTTGAAAATCAACAAAATCGTACAGCGAAATTACGTACTGAATATGAAGATCGTAGGAAAAAACAAGGGAATCCTTGTTTTAAAGAGGTCGATAAAAAAGAGGAATCAACATTAAGACCCGCTTATGAGAAGGTGTATTTTGTGAAGGAAGGCGAAGTGTGAAAGGATGGGGGAATCCCCATTCTTTTTTTGTTTGTCAGTCAGTCTTTGTAGATAAGGCGATATATTAGAAAAAACGAGTTGTAATTGATATATTTAGAAAATCACCAGTATAATTTCATTTACCGATAAAAACCGAAAAACAATCTAAATAACAAAATGAACGACACGTCCTGTCGAATATTGATAGATTATCATAGCTAAATAATGAAGGAATTCTTATGAAAGATATGGAAACTTTAATAAATACATCTCCGTATGTCGTATCTACCATTTCCTCTTTCATATAAGCAATGATACAGTAGGGATAGTATTTAGAGTAAAGGGGTAAAGTGTAGAATGGATTTTCAGACAATCAAAGAGTATTTTTCACCAGAAAATATGGATCATATTGTTGAGAGTTATAAAGCGTTCGGACCACTTCTTGGTATTGGTTTACCGATGATAGAGGCGTTGATTCCAGCATTACCGCTTATTGTATTTGTACTGGCGAATGCTGTTGCATTTGGCTTTTGGCTCGGTTTTCTTTATTCATGGCTTGGATCAGTAATGGGTGCATTACTTGTCTTTTTCATCATCCGCCATTTTGGTCGCAGTCGTTTCTTTTCGTTTGTAAATAAGCATGAGAGAGTACGAAAAGCAATGGGGTGGATTGAAAGGAAAGGATTCGCACCGATTTTTGTTATATTTTGTTTTCCGTTTACACCGTCAGCGCTAATAAATGTTGTCGCTGGTTTATCCCGAATTAGTGTAAAACAGTTTGGTCTAGCGTTAGCATTCGGAAAACTTGTGATGATTTTTATTTTAACGTATATCGGTCATGATTTAATGTCATTTATTCATAATCCAGTGAAATCAGTTATTGTAGCGATTGGTATTTTTATTTTATGGTATGTCGGTAAGAAAATCGAAGTAAAGTTAGAACTACATTAAGAATAGTCTTCTTTGTAAAGGAAAGCTTCAGTATTAAAGGATAAGGGGAGAAGCAGATGAAGAAAACTTTGAAAAAAGAAGGCATAGAGTGGATACGAACAATTTTAATTGGTGTATTATTAGCTGTATTTTTTCGAACGTTTTTCTTTTCAACGTATGTTGTAGAGGGGAAGTCAATGATGCCGACATTGCAAGATGGCAATATGCTAGTTGTAAATAAGGTGAGTTATCAAGTTGGGGACTTGAACAGATTTGACGTTGTGGTATTTCATGCGAATAAAAAAGAGGACTATGTAAAGCGGGTTATCGGTTTACCTGGAGATCATATTGAATATAAGCAGGATAAATTATATATAAACGGTCAATTTATTGATGAGCCGTATTTAGAGAAGTATAAGAAAGAGATAAATGGAAGGCAACTAACAGGCGACTTTACATTAGAAGAGTTAACGAAAGAAAAGCTGGTGCCACCCGGGTTTATTTTTGTAGTAGGTGATAACCGGCTCGGGAGCTGGGATAGTAGACACTTTGGCTTTGTAAAAGCTGATACAGTTGTCGGTAAAGTTGATTTGCGATATTGGCCAATTCAAGAGGTGCAAACGAATTTTTCAAAAGGTTGATATAATGAAGTAGAAGTATAGAAAAGACAAACAACTCAGTTTGTCTTTTTTCGTGTACTATAATACAATTATAGTAGCAAACTAACGTTCGTTATGTAAGTGAAAGGTGGGGTTACATGTCACTTCGATTTGTGATTGGTAGAGCGGGAAGTGGAAAAAGTACACTTTGTTTACGCGAAGTGCAAGAAGAGTTAAAACAACGCCCGAGAGGGAAAACAATATTATATCTTGTGCCAGAACAGATGACATTCCAGACGCAGCAGGCGTTAATTGGAAGTGAGGATGTAAGAGGTTCTATTCGGGCACAAGTTTTTAGTTTTTCACGATTAGCGTGGAAGGTACTACAAGAAGTTGGCGGAGCGAGTCGTCTTCATATTGATGAAGCGGGTGTACATATGTTACTCCGTAAAATTGTAGAGTCTCGTAAAGATGGATTATCGGTGTTCCAAAAAGCAGCGGAGCAAAACGGTTTCTTTGAACATCTTGGCAGTATGATTGCAGAGTTTAAACGTTACAATGTAACGCCATCTAACGTATATGAAATGTGGCAACAATTAGATGCGCATAGTAGCAGTGCCGAACAAAAGTTACTAGCGAATAAAGTGTATGATTTACAGTTACTATACGATGATTTTGAACGTGCTTTAATCGGAAAATATTTAGATTCAGAAGACTACCTACAATTGCTAGTGGAAAAGCTTCCGCAGTCTGAATATGTAAATGGTGCGGAAATTTATATAGATGGATTTCATTCATTCTCCCCGCAAGAGTTAGAGATTGTAAGACAGCTTATGATTTGCGGAGCGAGAGTTACGATCACGTTAACGATAGATGAAAAAACGTTAGCGCAGCCAGTAAATGAACTTGATTTATTTTATGAAACGACGTTAACGTATGAAAAAATCAAACAAGTAGCGCGTGAAGAGAAAATAGAAATTGAAAAAACAATTCCACTTATGGAACAGCCGCGTTTTCATTCTCCGGCATTAGCACATTTAGAAGCTCATTATGAAGCGCGTCCGAATGAAAAATTTAACGGTGAAGCGAGTGTAACGATTAGTACAGCTGCGAATTTACGAGCAGAGGTAGAAGGTGTTGCGCGTGAAATTCGTAAACTTGTGGCGGAGGAAAACTATCGTTACCGAGATATTGCGGTTCTTCTTCGTAATGGGGAAAGTTATTACGATGTGATGCGAACGTTATTTACAGATTACAATATCCCACACTTCATCGATGAAAAGCGTCCGATGTCACACCACCCATTAGTAGAATGTATTCGTTCTGCACTCGAGATTATTAGTGGGAATTGGCGTTATGATGCGGTGTTCCGCTGCGTGAAAACAGAGCTTTTATATCCATTAGACGTAAGAAAAGAAACGATGCGTGAAGAAATGGATGAATTTGAAAATTACTGTTTAGCGTACGGTGTACAAGGAAAGAGGTGGACTTCAGAGGATCCATGGATGTATCGCCGTTATCGTTCTCTTGATGATACGAACGGGATGATCACAGATAGTGAACGTGAAATGGAAGAGAAAATAAATAGGTTACGTGACGTTGTAAGAACACCTGTTATTCGCATGCAAAAAAGGTTAAAGCGTGCAGGAACAGTTATGCAAATGTGTGAAGCAGTCTACTTATTTCTAGAAGAGCTGGATGTTCCGAAAAAACTAGAAGAATTACGTATACGTGCAGAAGAAAGTGGAGATTTCTTATTTGCGACAGATCATGAACAAGTATGGGAAGAAGTAATGAGCCTTCTTGATACGTTTGTAGAGATGCTTGGTGAAGAGAAAATGTCTCTTTCTATGTTTACGGACGTTATGTCGACAGGTCTTGAGGCACTTCAATTTGCTAACATTCCGCCGTCATTAGACCAAGTGTTAATTGCTAATATTGATCACTCCAGGTTATCTGACGTGAAAGCAACGTTTATTATAGGTGTAAATGAGGGTGTTATTCCAGCAGCACCTATGGACGAAGGTATGCTTTCTGATGAAGAAAGAGAAGTTCTTGGTGCAGCAGGGATTGAATTAGCGCCAACGACGAGACAAACTTTGTTAGAAGAACAGTTCGTTATGTATCAAATGGTAACGAGAGCATCTGAGAAGTTATATATTTCATGCCCGCTTGCAGATGAAGAAGGAAAGACGTTACTTGCGTCTAGCTTTATTAAGAAAATAAAAAGAATGTTCCCTAATGTGAAAGATTCATTTATTACGAATGACGTAAACGATTTATCACGTTCAGAACAAATTTCATACGTAGCAACGCCAGAAGTAACGTTATCTTACGTTATGCAGCAACTACAAACGTGGAAGCGATACGGATTTGAAGGGAATTTAGACTTTTGGTGGGACGTATATAATTTCTACGTAACTTCAGATGAATGGAAACAAAAAAGTAGCCGCGTCTTATCAAGTTTATTCTATCGAAATCGTGCGAAGAAACTAAGTACAGCAGTAAGTAGAGATTTATACGGAGATATAATTAAAGGAAGCGTCTCTCGTATGGAACTATTTAACCGTTGTGCATACGCTCATTTTGCGCAGCACGGTTTATCGCTTAGAGAGCGTGATATTTTCAAGCTTGATGCGCCGGACATCGGCGAATTATTCCATGCGGCATTAAAGAAAATTGCGGACAAGCTATTGCGTGAAAACCGTACTTGGGCGGATTTATCCATAAAAGAGTGTGAGCATCTTTCTGTTTTAGTAATAGAAGAAATCGCACCGTTATTACAACGACAAATTTTATTAAGTTCAAACCGTCATTTCTATTTAAAACAAAAACTACAACAAATCATTTTCCGTACGTCAATCATTCTTCGTGAACATGCGAAGTCAAGCGGATTCGTACCAGTTGATTTAGAAGTGCCGTTCGGTATGGGTGGTACAGGCTCACTTCCGCCGATGGAATTCTCATTACCAAATGGTGTGAAGATGGAAGTTGTCGGCCGTATTGACCGTGTTGATAAGGCAGAAGATGAAAACGGGACGTTCTTACGTATTATTGATTATAAATCAAGTTCAAAAGGGTTAGATTTAACGGAAGTGTATTACGGATTAGCACTTCAAATGTTAACGTATTTAGATGTTGTTACTTCGAATGCGCAGACGTGGATGAAAAAAGGTCACGCAGCATCACCAGCTGGTGTATTGTATTTCCATATTCATAACCCAATCGTTGAGATGAAAGGTGACGCATCTGAAGCTGAAATTGAAAAAGAAATTTTAAAGAAATTTAAAATGAAAGGACTCGTATTAGGAGATGCTGACGTTGTTCGTTTAATGGATAACAAACTTTCAACAGGAAGTTCAGATATTATTTCTGCTGGCCTGAAAAAAGACGGTAGCTTTAGTGCGCGTTCAAGTATTGCAAGTGAGCAAGAGTTTAATGTACTGCAAAAATATGTACACCATACGTTTGAAAATATCGGAAAAGATATTACAGAAGGTGTTATCGATATTGCTCCTTATAAAATGGGAAATAAAGCAGCATGTACGTTCTGTAACTTCAAATCTGTTTGTCAATTTGATGAGTCACTTGAAGATAATCAGTTCCGATCGTTAAAAGATATGAAAGATAGCGAAGCGATGGAGAAAATAAGAGAGGAGGTTGGCGGAGAATGATAGAAAATTGGCCTAAAAAACCAGAAGATAGTCAATGGACAGATGACCAGTGGAAAGCTGTTGTAGCGAACGGGCGTGATATTTTAGTTGCGGCTGCAGCTGGATCAGGTAAAACAGCAGTATTAGTTGAACGTATTATTAAAAAGATTATTAATGAAGAGAATCCAGTCGATGTCGACCGCCTGCTCGTTGTAACATTTACGAATGCAGCGGCGCAAGAGATGAAAAACCGAATCGGGGAAGCGTTAGAAAAGGTATTAATTGATGAACCAGGCTCTCAACACGTAAGAAAGCAGCTGAGCCTATTAAATAAAGCTTCCATTTCAACAATTCACTCATTCTGTTTACAAGTAATTAGAGGATATTACTACATGCTTGATGTTGATCCTCGTTTCCGTATTGCTAATCAAACAGAAAATGAATTGTTAAAAGAAGAAGTGCTAGATGACATATTAGAAGAAGAGTACGGAATCGAAGATAATACAATCTTCTTTGAACTTGTTGATCGTTATACGAGTGACCGTAGTGATGATGACTTACAACGTATGATTTTAGCGCTTCATACAGAGTCAAGAGCGCATCCAAATCCGGAAAAATGGCTTGATAAATTAGTAGAAGCATATGACGTAGAAGGAAAGACAATTGAAGATTTAGTATATGCTTCTTATTTATTAGAAGATGTGAAATTCCAGCTTGAAACAGCGGAACAGCATATTCGTAAGGCAACTGAACTCGCAATGCTTCCTGACGGTCCAGCGCCTCGCATTGAAACCCTGCAAGCAGATCTAGCTTTACTTGGAACGCTATCATCAGCTGCTCATGAGTCGTGGACAAGTTTGTATGAAGCGATGCAAAACGTATCGTGGCAAACGTTAAAGCGTATTAAGAAAAGTGATTACAATGAAGATGTTGTAAAACAAGTAGACTCTCTTCGTAATAAAGCGAAAGATGAAGTGAAGAAATTACAAGAAGAGTTATTTAGCCGAAAACCTGAAAGTTTCTTACGAGATTTTCAAGATATGCACCCAGTATTAGAAAAGCTTGTTCAACTTGTAAAAGTATTTACAGAGCGTTTCCAAGCGATGAAGCGAGATAAAGGAATGGTCGATTTCACAGATTTAGAGCATTTTTGTTTACAAATTTTAAGTGAACAAAGTGAAAATGGTGAAATGAATCCGTCAGCAGTTGCGCTCCAATATCGTAATAAATTTGCTGAAGTATTAGTCGATGAATATCAAGATACGAACTTTGTACAGGAATCTATTATTAAATTCGTAACGAAAGATTCTGAGAGTGAAGGAAACTTGTTTATGGTTGGTGACGTAAAACAGTCGATTTATCGTTTCCGACTAGCCGAACCAGGACTATTCCTAGGAAAATATAAACGCTTCACACAAGAAGGATTGGGCGGTGGAATGAAGATCGACTTAGCGAAAAACTTCCGTAGTCGTCATGAAGTACTAGCAGGTACGAACTTTATCTTCAAACAAATTATGGGTGAAGAAGTCGGAGAAATCGACTACGATGCAGACGCTGAATTAAAGTTAGGTGCTACCTATCCAGAAGGTGAAGATGTAGCGGCAGAACTACTGTGCATTCAGCAAACGGAAGAAGAAGTAATAGACGGTGAAGAAGGTGCAGAAGTCGAAAAAGCACAGCTTGAAGCTCGTCTTATGGCGCAGCGCATTAAAGCGATGGTTGATTCAGGTTATGAAGTGTATGACCGTAAAAATGATAGTATGCGCCCAGTACAATACCGCGACTTCGTTATTTTACTTCGCTCCATGCCGTGGGCACCGCAAATTATGGAAGAGTTAAAACTACAAGGAATTCCAGTATATGCAGACCTTGCGACTGGTTACTTTGAAGCGACAGAAGTAAATATTATGATGAACGTATTCCGCGTTATTGATAATCCGATGCAAGATATCCCGCTTGCAGCAGTACTTCGTTCACCGATCGTTGGATTAAATGACGAAGAACTTGCGACGCTTCGTGCTCACGGAAAGAAAGGGTCATTTTATGAAGTAATGAGCTCATTCTTAAAAGGGGCACCACTTGAAGAGGAGCAAGAACTTCATGATAAATTAGAGTGGTTTTATAACTTACTGCAAGGATGGCGTGAATTCGCGCGCCAACAATCACTTTCTGATTTAATTTGGAAAGTGTACGGTGAGACAGGTTATTACGACTTCGTTGGCGGTTTACCAGCTGGAAAGCAAAGGCAGGCAAACTTACGCGTACTATATGACCGCGCAAGACAATATGAAGCAACATCATTTAGAGGATTATTCCGTTTCTTACGTTTTATTGAACGTATTTTAGAACGCGGTGATGATATGGGTACGGCGAGGGCCCTCGGTGAACAAGAAGACGTTGTTCGCATTATGACGATTCATAAAAGTAAAGGGTTAGAGTTCCCAGTTGTATTTGTAGCTGGACTCGGTCGTCGTTTTAATACACAAGACTTAATGAAACGTTTCTTATTGCATAAAGATTTCGGTTTCGGTTCGCAATTTATCGATCCGCGTAAACGAATTAAATATACAACATTATCACAGCTTGCGATTAAGCGTAAAATGAAAATGGAATTAATTGCGGAAGAAATGCGCGTACTATACGTAGCATTGACGCGTGCGAAAGAGAAGTTAATTTTAATTGGAACAGTTAAGGATGCAAATAAGGAAATGGAAAAATGGCTTGATGCGAGGGAACATAGTGAATGGTTATTACCAGATCATATACGTGCCGGGGCGTCTTGTTATTTAGACTGGATTGCACCTTCATTATATAGACACCGTGATAGTGAAATGCTTCTTGAATTAGGACAAGGAAGTATTCCAGATGAAATTTACGGGTATGACACGAGCTGGAAAGTAGAAGTTGTGGATGGTAATACGCTACTTGCACCAGAGCCAGTTCAAGAAGAAAAACAAGAATTGTTAGAAGCGCTTCGTGAGAAAAAGGCTGTTCCCCTGCAAAGTGAACGGAAAGAAGAAGTGTACGACAGATTAATGTGGAAGTACGGATATGAGGATGCGACATCTCATCGTGCAAAGCAATCTGTTACAGAAATAAAGAGAAATTATCAATCTGAAGAAGGTAGCGATAACGCCTTTATTAAAAAACTACGTGCACCAATTAAAACACGTCCGCGCTTTATGGAGAAAAAAGGGTTAACGTACGCAGAGCGCGGAACAGCAGTCCATGCCGTTATGCAGCATGTTGATTTGAAGAAGCCGATTACGGTTGAAGTTCTTCAAGAGCAAATTGCTGGAATGGTAAATAAGGAATTATTAACATTCGAGCAGGCGGAAGAAATAGCGATTGAAAAAGTAATTTCATTCTTTGACAGTGACTTAGGTAAAAGGGTATTAGCGGCGAAAAGCGTTGAGCGTGAAGTACCATTTACGATGATGCTTGCAGCAGAAGAAGCATATCAAGATTGGCAAGGGAATAGCGGGGAATCGATTCTTGTCCAAGGGGTTATCGACTGCATGATTGAAGAAGAAGATGGTATTACGCTAATCGATTTCAAAACAGATACGATTGAAGGGAAATTTCCAGGCGGATTCGAACAAGCGAAACCAATTTTAGAAGATCGATATAAAGTGCAGCTTTCGTTATATGCAAAAGCACTGGAGAAAAGCTTACAACATCCTGTAAAAGAGAAATGTTTATACTTCTTTGATGGGAATCACGTTGTAAATATTGAAGAATAGAGGGGCTTGAAAATGGTAACGGAAAAAACGTTAAGAACTTGTGAACAGGGACACGAGTACTATAAAAGTAGCGATTGTCCAACTTGCCCAGTCTGTGAGAAAGAGAGAAAACCAAAAGAAGGTTTTCTCTCTCTTCTTTCAGCGCCAGCAAGAAGGGCATTAGAACACCATGGAATTCAAACTGTAGAAGAACTCTCAAAATATAGTGAAAAAGAAATATTAAAATTGCATGGTATGGGACCTGCATCTTTGCCGAAGCTTAGGAGGGCTTTGGAGGAGAGCGGGTTATCATTTAAATAAAATGAAATAGTGCCTCTTCACTACTTACTTGTTTATACCACTATTTGTGGACAGTAAAGCTCTTGCTTATTAAAATTTTATTTTAATAATTTTGAATTAGATAAAAGAAAAAAGTAGGAGATATTCTCCTACTTTTTTTACGCTGTTCCAATCTGATCTTGATCTGCCACATCAGAATCAAATGTATTCGTTGCACTAACACCGTTAAACGTATTCACGACAAACCCAACATTGGAAGCTCCAGATCCGTTATAGGCTTTCGTGTTTTCTTTCGGAGATACGTTATAAAAATCTCCTAAGTTGAAAGAGCCGTTACTGTTTTGCACGACGAGATTTCCTACAACCGAAGGCATACCATCCACCTACTTTACTAAGCTTTTTAATTACTATATGAATTATTGTGCGGAAGGTTCATCCGTAATATATTGGCGGATTTGTATAATACGAGAGTTATTAAAACCATAATCAACATTTCCAATTTGAAAGCAACCAGAATTTAAAAGTGTGCGTAATTCAACGTTATTCACTTCAATAAAAGGGCATTCATTTACAATGTTTAATTTTACATCTGTCGTTCGTTTTGGAATTGTAATGTGTTCATCTGTAAAGATTTCAAAAGCATCAAAGCGACCTTCTCCCCGTATATAAAAAGGAATTTCACGGTGGACGGCAATAGCTCTACTTTTTAATTCCATTTGGTTTGCATCTCCAACTTGAAATACAGCAGCAATCCCTAAAGAAATAATAGAAACATTTTGGACAATAGACACATGATGCAACATAATTTCTCAGTCTCCTTAACCTGGAGTAGGAGGGACATCTGTTACTAATGGTACAAATGGACCCTCTGTAACTGTTTCAAATGGTGTATCGAGAATAGAAGATAGAATGAGGAGATTTGCATCTCCAATTAAAAAGAGTGCGGACGACGATACACCGTTCATTTTAATCTGTCCGACTTTTAACTCACGGTTTACAACGTTAAGGTTCATACATACTTACTCCTTTCGGAAATTTCCCGGTATGTGCTGAATAAAGGAGAGAAAGGCTTTGTCAATATCTTGTTTCATTGCCTGAATAATGATATCTCGTAAATAATCTGGATCTGTTGAAATACCTTCATATGATTGCGCTTGTGATAAATAATAAGGGAGTCGATGCTCCATCTGTTTTTTTATGTCATCCACCATCATTTGTCGATACATTTCATCAAGCGGTGTTTGCTCTTCTTGTTCAAAATGGAGAATACGATTATATGCTTCTTCATCTAAGTATCGATGCATTTCTTGGAGGATACCTTGATAAAAGTCTGGGTTTGTTTCGGTTTCAGGGTTTACCTTCAATGTTTCTGTATCCACTTGAAAATCTTCAATTTGTTGTCCTTTTGCTGAAAATGGGTTTAAACCAATATTTAAAGTACCATTTAAATTTTCGACTTTTAATTGATCGAATTTGTATTCCACTTTTCCTACAGAAGAGGAGGGGCGATTTTTTAATTCGTTAAGCTCTTCTTGGAGTTGGCGCACTTGATCTTCTAAATTCAGGATGGCTGCTTGTTGTGTTTGAAGAGCTTGTTGAAGTTGGTGTAAGTAAGTATATATATCTTGATTCATTTGTGAAACCTCCTTTTCAATAGGGAGGGTAAAAATATTCCTGCTATATATTTATGACAAGGATGTCTTAAGAAGAACTAGTTGATGGTTTGATAGAAATAATTTGTCCTTTCGCTTGTAATGGGCGAAGCGGCTCCGTAAATCCGCCCGTATTTGAAAATTTAGATAGGGCTTTAATACTTCCGGCAGTACCAATTTGGAACACAGAAGAGGTTGTAATGCTATCAATTTTAATGCTGTTAATGATGATGCTTTGGTTTACGTAAAAATTCAATACAATCGCCCCCTTTAAGTTGAACCAATTATCGCTTGATCGACGACATCTGAATCGTTGACAGTCGTTGCACTTTGATAATTGTAGACAGAAACGTTATCTCCAACATTAAAAGAGCCGGCCCCGG
Organism: Bacillus sp. HMSC036E02; assembly: GCF_001836235.1. Lineage (NCBI taxonomy): Bacteria > Bacillati > Bacillota > Bacilli > Caryophanales > Bacillaceae > Bacillus > Bacillus sp. HMSC036E02. The sequence continues at coordinate 70,731 of NZ_KV827836.1, forward strand.
CGAAAGCACGTGAGTAACTAATAGGCCTAATCGCAAATACATCTCCAATATGAAAAATACCACTTGATCCAATATTGACGATACGAATATGTCCGACCATAGCTGGCATACAAAACACCCTTCGTTTTTAAAATTTTCTTTTCTACTATTGTATGGGCGTTTCCAATAAAATGTGTATTTTTTTGAAATAAAAGAAACACACGCATTATTGCGTGTGTGTTTTGAACGTTTGATTAGGGTGTAAATCCGTATGTACATGACAAATTACATTTAAGAGCCTGTCCAGTTCTTGGCTACAATCCACTGTTTTTTGAGAAGTCATTCCATAGCGTTCAGCAAAATAAATCATTTTTTCACGTTTTTTTTCAATCGCTTGCTCAAACATTGAAATCGGCTCCATCTCTAAATGAAATTTTTAGTATATATGTAGTACATATTATACAAAAACTTCATAAAAAAGAAATGCATTCGCTAAAAAAAGTAAAATTTCTACATTTTATGCCAAATGATAAAGGGTAACGAATAGGGTATGAGAAGAATATTGTAAAAATTAGCGTGCATGAGAAGGTTTTTTTCTTACGGATGCGAATACAATTAAAGGGCATGAGTTTTAGGATGGAGAGTGGAAATATTGCGTTTTGTAACGGCGAAGAAAGAAGAAAAGGTATTTGTAGGTATTGTGGATGAAGAAGAAGAAAAGGTATTACACTTAAGAGAAGCGCAAAGACAAAAAGGGGAAAAGGTTACAATCCCTATTACAATGTTAGAGTGTATTGAAAGAGGGACTGAATGCTTTGAGAAAGTATGTGAAATTGTAAATTGGGCAAAAGAGAACGGGGAAGCGGCGTATTATCCGTTAACAGAGGTGAAAATATTAGCACCGATTCCAAGGCCAAGAAAGAATATTTTGTGCGTTGGAAAAAACTATCGTGAGCATGCGGTAGAAATGGGCGGAGTAGAGTCTATTCCAGAAAATATAATGATTTTTACGAAAGCACCAACAACAGTTATTGGCATAAATGAGCAAATTAATGGTCACCCTCATGCAACGGACGAACTAGATTACGAAGGAGAATTAGCTATCGTTATTGGTAAGCGAGGGAAACAAATTAAAAAAGAAAAAGCGCTTGAGCATGTTTTTGGTTATACGATTATCAATGATGTAACAGCTCGAGACATTCAAAGAAAACATAAACAGTTTTTCCTTGGGAAAAGCTTCGATACATTTTGTCCGATGGGACCGTATTTAATTCATAAATCGGTGGTTAATGCGCCGAATGCATTACACATTGAAACGGTAGTAAATGGAGAAGTAAGGCAAACTTCTAACACAAATAAAATGATTTTTTCAATAGAAGAAATTATTTCAACGATAAGTAAAGGAATGACTTTAGAACCAGGCGATATTATCGCAACAGGAACCCCAGCTGGTGTCGGAAAAGGTTTCACACCACCGAAGTTTTTACATGCTGGTGATGAAGTGGTTATTACAGTAGAAGGAATTGGTACTTTGCGAAATGTAGTGAAGTGAAGAAAAGAGCTATCTTGTTAAAAGATAGCTCTTTTTTATGGCCTTGGGTTATAGAGGTAATCAATAACGGAAAAAGTGTAAAGACCAATGAATGTAAGTGTGCAAATGCCAAATAGTATAACCGTAAGTGCGCTTTTTTCTCGTCCAAAACCAATGATAGTAAGAATAACAGCAGTCCAAAATGATGCTTTCAGTAGTGTGAATGTAGTAGGAGTTGAGTGGTGAGTAAGCCATGTTGTGGAAAGTAGGAAGCCAAAGAATGTAACTAAAATAAAAGATGTAGCTAAATAGTTAATATGTTTACCATGTTTACCATATCTTAATAGCATATCGCACCTCCTTTATGATTTTAAAATACAGAAAATTACAAATTTATCTTAATATAAATGAATATAAAAAGAAAGAGGTTGTCCTAACATGTCGGACAACCTCTCTATCATTACGATAATACAGCTTTAATTTTTTGGAATGCCCACTCTAAATCTTCTTCAGAGATTACTAGAGGTGGTGCGATACGAATTACGTTTTCATGTGTTTCTTTACATAGTAGACCAGCTGCTTTTAGTTGTTCACAGTAAGGACGAGCTGGTTCGTTTAATTCGATACCGATGAATAAACCTTTACCACGAACTTCAGTGATCATTGGGTTATCAATCTCTTTTAATTGCCCAACTAATTTTTCTCCTAATTGAAGAGAACGCTCTGTTAATTTTTCTTCTTCTAACACTTCAAGAGCTGCGATAGAAACAGCACATGCAAGTGGGTTACCACCGAATGTAGAACCGTGAGAACCTGGCTCGAATACGCCTAAAATGTCGCGGTTTGCTGCTACGCAAGAGATTGGGAATACACCGCCGCCAAGTGCTTTACCAAGTATGTACATGTCAGGAGTTACATTGTCCCAGTCACAAGCAAATACTTTACCAGTACGGCCTAAGCCAGTTTGGATTTCATCTGCTACAAATAAAACGTTTTCTTTTTTACATACTTCAAAAGCTTCTTTTAAGTAACCAGCTGGCGGGATGTTAATTCCTGCTTCACCTTGAATTGGCTCTAAAATGAATGCTGCTGTGTTTGGTGTAATTGCGGCTTTTAATGCTTCTAAATCACCGTAAGGAATTACAACGATGCCAGGAAGCATTGGACCGAATCCACGCTTGTACTCTTCGTTTGAAGACATAGAAACAGAACCCATTGTACGTCCGTGGAAGTTATCTTCACAAACGATGATTTCAGCGCGGTTTGCTTCTACTTTCTTCACATCATAAGCCCAGCGACGAACTGTTTTAATTGCAGTTTCAACAGCTTCAGCACCTGTATTCATTGGAAGTACCATTTCTTTATTAGTTAGTTTCGCAACTTTTTCGTACCAAGGACCTAATTGATCGCTATGGAAAGCACGAGAAGTTAACGTAACACGATTAGCTTGGTCAATTAAAGCGTTAATAATTTTCGGGTGACGATGACCTTGGTTTACTGCAGAATATGCACTTAATAAGTCCATATAGCGGTTTCCTTCAGGATCTTCTACCCAAACACCTTCTGCTTTAGAAATAACGATTGGAAGTGGGTGATAGTTATTTGCTCCGTATGTGTCTGTAAGTTCGATAATATCCTTAGTTTGAATCATGATTGTTCCCCCTTTTGTTATTACAAGAAGTTTGTAAATACTCTAAATATTATATCATTTAAATGTAAAAAAGCGAAACATTTCCTGAAAATAAATGAACATGTTATCATATAGAGTGAAAAAGTGTGAAAAGAGGAGGTAAGGGATACGATGGTACATATGCATATTACAGCATGGGCGTTAGGTTTAATTTTATTTTTCGTTGCGTATTCACTTTATTCAGCGGGAAGAAAAGGTAAAGGTGTACATATGGGGCTTCGCCTAATGTATATCATCATTATTGTGACAGGCTTCATGTTGTACATGAGTATTGTGAAGACAGCAACAGGTAGCATGCACATGTGGTACGGCCTGAAAATGTTAGCTGGTATTTTAGTTATCGGCGGAATGGAAATGGTTCTTGTAAAAATGAGCAAAAACAAACCAACAGGGGCGGTTTGGGGCTTATTTATTGTTGCGCTAGTAGCAGTATTATACTTAGGACTGAAATTGCCACTTGGCTGGTACGTATTCAAATAAAAATAAAACCACCTTATAATCTCAAAGACTTGGGAGATAAGGTGGTTTTTATTTTTTATGTCGCATCGATATGCAACTCTTCTCCATTTACTTTCGTAAAACGGAACATATTTTTATTTGACGTAGTGTGACGTACGAAATGGTGCTGCAGTGTACAGATCATTTCGTCGTTATCAAACAAAAGAATATTTACTCCTTCGCGTGACTCCTCTTTCGGTAAGAAGGATAAATAATTATGACAATACATGCAATCATATAAAGAGTAGTGAAGTGATTGCAATGATTCAGTTAATAATGCGAAGACAGAGTCAGGTAATTCCTCGAGCCATTCATTATAGCTAAGAAGTAACTTTTTTCGAATACGTACCATTTCACCATTTTGCAAATGGTGTTGCTCGTTGGCGATTTGTAATACATCTTGTTCATAGAAACGGGCTGGTAACCAATTGTTATTATACAAAATTTCAAACCCATCTTCGGCAATATCTTCTAATAGAAACGCTTCATCATTTTCATCATCAAAGAATACCCATTCATTGTTTATATATTCTACATTACCGACTGTATGAGCACGGGGCTGGTTATATAAAATATGTTTACGTTGTATCATATACGATTTCTCCTTTATGAAAAGTAGTTATTCCTGTTATAGACAGTTCATGCGTTCTTTATAACTAGACACATCTAGACATAGGTGGGCATACAATAAAACACGTTTTACTGAGTGAGAATGCTATTCCATATGTGGATAGTAGGTTATCGTCAAGTTTTTCATTTTTTGATCCGCACTCTTAGGGTGGGGATTACTGCACGTTCAAGAAAAGAAATAAGATGGAAGGATGATTTATATGTGCGGGATTACAGGATGGGTGGATTATAAACGCTCATTAGAAGGAGAAAGAGATGTCGTTACGAAGATGGCTGAGACGTTAGCGAAGCGGGGGCCGGATGATAATAAAGTTTGGATTAAAGGAAATGTCGCATTTGGGCATAAACGGTTAATCGTTGTAGACCCTGAGGGCGGTAAACAGCCGATGACTTGTTTAAAAGATGAAACGAATTACGCCATTTGCTATAACGGTGAACTTTATAACACAGAAGACATTCGAAAGGAATTATTAAGAAGAGGGTATACGTTCAAAGGTCATTCTGATACAGAAGTATTATTAGCTTCTTATATTGAATGGAAAGAAGAATGTGTCGATCATTTAAACGGTATATATGCGTTTGCAGTATGGGACGAACAGAAAGAACAAGTATTTATTGCGAGAGATCGATTAGGTGTAAAGCCACTTTTTTATAAATATGATAGCGGACGCTTACTATTTGGTTCGGAGTTAAAAGCGATATTGTCGCATCCAGATGTGAAGGCGGAAGTAACATTAGAAGGGTTATCAGAAATATTCGGACTCGGACCGTCAAGAACGCCTGGCCACGGTATTTATGCTGGTATAAAAGAATTACGTCCAGGTCATGCGATGACATTTTCAAAGAACGGTTTATGTATATGGAGATATTGGAATGTAGAAAGTAAAAAACATGAAGACTCTTTTGAAGAAACAGTAGAGAAAACGCGCTTTTTACTACAAGATGCCATTACAAGACAGCTTGTTTCTGATGTACCACTATGTACCTTTTTATCAGGTGGTGTAGATTCGAGCGCTATTACAGCTATTGCGGCGAAAGAATACGAGAGATCAGGAAAAGGACAATTACACACGTATTCAATTGATTACGAAGATAATGACAAATACTTTAAAGCGAATGCGTTTCAGCCAAATTCAGATGCTCCGTTTATTAATTTGATGACAGAGACGTTTCAAACAACTCATCATCGTTGCGTCATTTCGAATGAAAAACTAGCAGAGTATTTAACGGAGGCGGTACTCGTTCGTGATTTGCCTGGTATGGCAGATATCGATTCGTCATTATTATGGTTTTGCCGCGAAATTAAACAAGATTTTGTCGTCGGCTTATCTGGAGAATGTGCAGATGAAATATTTGGTGGATATCCGTGGTTTTATAGAGAAGATGATTTACAATCGAGTGCATTTCCATGGATGCGTTCTACAGAAGCGCGTGAACAACTTCTAAAAAAAGAATGGAGAAATAAATTAAATTTACAACAATATGTACAAAGGCGTTATGAAGAGTCGATTCAAGAAGTTCCTATTTTAGAGGGGGAAAGTCCGCTAGAAGCAAAAAGACGCCAATTATTTTATTTAAATATGGTATGGTTTATGACAACATTATTAGACAGAAAAGACCGCATGAGTATGGGGGCAAGCTTAGAAGTACGTGTTCCATTTGCAGATCATCGTCTTGTCGAATATGCGTGGAATATTCCTTGGGAAATGAAAATGTATAAAAACCGCGAAAAAGGTCTATTACGTAAAGCGTTAGAAGATGTGCTTCCGCATGACATCTTATATAGAAAGAAGAGCCCGTATCCGAAAACGCATAATCCGCACTATACGAAAGCGGTCACAGTATGGCTGCAAGATTTATTAACAGATAAAGGTTCAATTTTACACGAACTATTTGATAAAGAGCAGTTGAGCGGATTGATTCAGTCTGGCGGCAGTGCATTTCAATCACCTTGGTTCGGGCAATTAATGACAGGTCCTCAACTTTTAGCTCATTTAGCACAAATTCACGTTTGGTTTAAAGAGTATGGGGTAAATATTAGGGAATAAGGGAAAAGCGACTTACTTTTATGTAAGTCGCTTTTTATTAAAGAAATTGTCAAATGAAATTAAAAATCATATTAGAAAAAATACTTATTTAGAATGATTATCTTTACGTACTTATTGTTGTTTGCTATAATTGGAAACAAATGTTCTTGAAAAAGATTCTCATTTATAAAATTGAGGTGTTATATAGATGACAAAGAAAAAAATAGGTTTACTCGTAATGGCGTATGGAACGCCAGAATCATTAGATGATGTAGAAGCGTACTACACACATATTCGCCACGGTCGTAAACCTTCCAAAGAGGCACTCCAAGATTTAATCGAGCGCTATAAAGCGATTGGTGGAATTTCGCCGCTTGCAAAAATTACGAAAGAACAGGCGCATAAATTAACAGATTCAATGAATAACATATTTACAGAGTATGAATTTACTTGTTACTTAGGTTTAAAACATATTGCACCATTTATAGAAGATGCGGTAGAAGAAATGAAGCGTGATAGGATTGAGCAAGCGATTAGTATCGTATTAGCGCCACATTACTCTACATTTAGCATTAAAGCGTATAATGACCGTGCTATTCGTCTTTCGCAAGAAATTGGTGGTCCTGTTATTGAACCAATTGAACAATGGTATGATGAACCGAAATTTATTTCGTATTGGGCAGACCAAATAAAAGAGACGTTTACAGAAATTGATAATAAAGAGAAAGCAGTCGTAATTTTTTCAGCGCATAGTTTGCCAGAAAAAATTATTGCAACAGGAGACCCATATGTAGAACAACTAAAGCATACGGCAGATTTAATTGCAGAAGCTGCAAATATTCAAAACTATACAATCGGTTGGCAAAGTGCTGGGAATACTCCAGATCCGTGGATTGGTCCAGATGTGCAAGATTTAACGAAAGATTTATATGAAGAGCATGGGTACGGATCTTTCGTATATTGCCCAGTTGGTTTTGTAGCGGAGCATTTAGAAGTTTTATATGACAACGATTATGAATGTAAAGTTGTAACGGATGAATTAAATGCCAAATATTTCAGACCAAATATGCCGAATGCAAAATCTGCATTTATCGACTGTTTGGCTGAAATTGTTTCCAAAAAAGTGAAGGAAATAGTTGACAAAGATTTAGTTTTGAATAATAATTAATTTATAATGATTTTAAATAAATAATGATTACTACGAAAGAAAGAGGAGGATCCCCCTAGATGAATCCAAATAATCGCTTAACAACAAACCAAGGTGCTCCAGTTGGAGACAACCAAAATTCTCGTACGGCTGGTCGTCGTGGACCAGTATTATTAGAAGACTATCATTTAGTAGAAAAACTTGCGCACTTTGATCGTGAACGTATTCCGGAGCGTGTTGTGCATGCACGTGGTGCAGGTGCTCACGGTGTATTCGTAACGAAAAATAGTATGAAGCAATATACGAAAGCAGCATTTTTACAAAATGAAGGAACTGAAACGCCTGTATTTGTTCGTTTTTCAACGGTTATTCATGGTCAAGGTTCTCCTGAAACAGCACGTGACCCACGTGGGTTTGCTGTTAAATTTTATACAGAAGAAGGAAACTACGATATCGTAGGTAATCATTTACCAGTTTTCTTCATTCGTGATGCAATTAAATTCCCTGATATGGTACATTCCTTAAAACCAGCACCTGATACGAATATTCAAACGCCAGATCGTTATTGGGATTTCATGACGTTAAGTCCAGAATCTACACATATGATGACATGGGTATTTTCTGATTACGGTACACCAGCAAGCTATCGTGAAATGGAAGGTTTCGGCGTCCATTCATTTAAATGGATTAATGAAGAAGGCAAAATTGTTTATATTAAATACCACTGGAAACCACAGCAAGGTGTACGTAACTTAAATGCGAAAGAAGTGCAAGAAGTACAAGGGAAAGACTTCAATCATGCAACTCGTGACTTGTTCGATGCAATCGAAAAAGGAAATTACCCAAAATGGGATTTACACGTACAAGTTATGCAATTAGATGAAATGGACTCTTTAGACTTTGATCCACTAGATCCAACGAAAGTATGGCCAGAAGATCGCTTCCCATTAATGGAAGTAGGGACAATGACGTTAAATCGTAATCCGAAAAACTTCTTTGCAGAAGTAGAGCAAGTAGCGTTCTCTCCAAGTGCAACTGTAAATGGTATTGAGCCATCGGAAGATAAATTATTACAAGGTCGTTTATTCTCTTACCCAGATACACAGCGTTATCGTCTTGGTGCAAATTACTTACAAATTCCTGTAAACTGCCCATACGCAGCTGTTCAGAATCAACAACGTGATGGTGCGATGCAAGTGAATCAAAACCCATCTACAATCAACTACGAACCGAGTCGTCATGCAGAGAATCCAGTTGAAGACAAAGCTTACCGCGATTCAACTATGAAAGTAGAAGGCTATGTATCTCGTGAAAAAATTGAGAAACCAAATGACTTCAAACAAGCAGGTGAGCGTTACCGTTCGTTCTCTAAAGAAGAGCAAGATAACTTAATTGCAAACTTAACAAATGATCTAAAAGACGTAAATGAACGCACAAAATTATTAGCTGTTTGTAACTTCTTCCGTGCAGATCAAGAATACGGTATGCGTTTAGCGCAGGCATTAAATGTTGATATTACGCAATATGTAGGAAATGCTCCGAAATAAATAGGAAAAGACGACCGGGCTTCGGTCGTCTTTTTTATGTGTAAAGTTACACGCGGGTATTCTTCAGTTTCGTTATGTCGGAATTTGTTGGTAAATCGATATCTTGTGTCGAAACGTTGATATATTGAAAGAAACAATCGATATATTTGAAAAATCGTTGATATATCCAAAAAACCGTTGATATATTTACGTTTATACTAGGTGGGGTATGTTGCCTAGTACGCAAAAAAAGAGATGCAATCTATTACTAATAGATTGCATCTCTTTTTTAGTTTGCTCGCTCTGCATGTTCATAAGCCTTCTCACCATGCATTGAAATATCAAGACCCATGTGTTCTTCATGTTCATCTACTCGAACAGGGAGGAAGAAGTTGATCGCTTTAATAATGGCATACGTCATGATGATTGTGAATGCATATGTTGCGCCAATCGCTATAAGTTGTTTAAACAGTAACGCGGCGTTTCCGTAAAACAATCCGTTCGCACCATCCCCGTTTACGGTAGTAGTTGCAAATAGTCCTGTTGCAATACCGCCCCAAGTTCCTCCGATGCCGTGGCATCCAAAGGCATCAAGTGTATCGTCATACCCAAATTTTGTTTTTAAGAAGAAAACGGCGCCAAAGCATAATATGCCACCAATTGCTCCGATAAGAAGGGCGTAGAAAGGTGTAACGAACCCGCAAGCTGGTGTAATAGCGACTAGACCAGAAACAACTCCGCAAGCAGCTCCCATTGCGGTCGGTTTTGATTGGAAGAACCATTCAGAAAGCATCCAAGTTAGAGCGGAGGCAGCGGCGGCTATATTTGTATTAATAAATGCAGTTAAAGCTACGTCGTTTAAGGATAATGCGCTGCCGACGTTAAAACCGAACCAGCCAAACCATAATAAACCTGCTCCTAACATTGTAAATGGCAAATGGTGAGGAGAAGAATCATTTATGTTTTTTCGTTTTCCAAGGAAAATAGCTAATACAAGACCAGCAACTCCGGAAGTGATGTGAACGACGTTTCCGCCAGCGAAGTCTAGTGCACCAAGTTCCCTTAGCCACCCGCCGACGCCCCATACCCAATGAGCGACAGGATTGTAAACAATCGTTGTCCATAGAAGGATAAAAATAAGAAAGGCAGAAAATCGCATTCTTTCAGCAAATGCACCTGAAATTAAAGCTGGAGTTAAAATGGCGAACATGAGTTGAAACATCATGAATAAATTGTGAGGAATAGTAGATGAGTAGTCTGGATTTGGTGCGTAGGTAACTCCGTTTAGACCGAACCAATCAAGTGTACCGATAAGCCCGTGCCAATCTGGTCCGAATGATAAAGAATAGCCGATAACAATCCATTGAATCGAAACGATAGCCATTGCACTATAACTATGCATCGTTGTACTGAGTACATTTTTGCTGCGAACCATACCTCCATAAAAAAGTGCCAATCCTGGTGTCATCAACATGACCATTACTGTCGTCACAAACATAAAAACTGTATCTCCCATATTCATGAGCTCTCCTCCTATAATGTTAGAAAAAATAACATAGTTTTGTTATGTTTCATATCATATTCGAAAAGGAACTAAAAATCAACTAAAAATTCAGAAAAATATATACATGATGTTAGAAAATGTAACATAGATTATTTTGTGAGGATTGAAATCGACATATGCGTTTCTCTCGGATAATTGGTATAATATTCTTACAATTAAAAACTTGGGGGATGCGTGTGGGAAAAATACGGACTAGGAAACTATTCATTTGTTTTTGCTTAGCTTTTGTTTTGTTTGTACCAATACATACTTTTGCAGACGAAAAAAGAGAGTGGAAAGATGAAGTTATATACTCCATTATGATTGATCGCTTCAATAATGGAGAACCGAAAAATGACAAACAATTAGAAGTTGGTAATTTAGAAGGGTATCAAGGCGGGGATATAAGAGGAATTATAAAAAGGTTGGATTACATAAAAGAAATGGGTTTTACTACCGTTATGCTTTCGCCGCTTTTTGAAAGTGGAAAGTACGATGGATTAGACGTGCGAAATTTTAAAAAGGTAAATGAACATTTCGGGACAGACAATGATGTGAAAGAACTTGTAAAAGAAGCTCATGCAAAAGGAATGAAAGTTGTATTTCAATTTCCGCTTGGAGAAAACGAACGACAGGTAATTGACGCAATGAAATGGTGGATAAAAGAAGTTGATTTAGACGGAAGTTATGTTATACATAGTGAAAAAAAGCCGCGTTCCTTTTGGGATAACGCGCAAAAAGATATGCAAGTGATAAAGAAAGATTTTCGTATTATGACAAAGGAGGATAGCGAATACAACGAAAAAATAGTAGAATCGTTTTCCGAAGCGGATGTATCGGTGAAATCGTTATACGATGTGAGTAAAAAAGAAGGGGACTTTGTTACGTTTTTAGATGATCAAGAAACAAAAAGATATGCACGTATTGCAAAAGAAAATATGTATTATCCGCCATCACGTTTAAAACTGGCGCTTACTTATTTGTTAACATCACCTGGGATTCCGAATTTTTATTACGGAACTGAAATTGCATTAGATGGAGGAAGTGTACCCGATAATAGACGATTAATGGATTTTAAGTCAGACGAAAAATTTATGCAGCACATAACAAAACTAGGTGAACTTAGGCAGGCGAGACCGTCTTTACGACGCGGTACGTTTGAGCTTCTGTATGATAAGAGCGGGATGAGCATACTAAAACGAAAATATAAAGATGAAGTAACTTTAGTAGCAATTAATAATACGAAAGAAACACAAAAAGTCTCCTTACCTGCAAGTGCAATTGGTGAAAAACAAGAGTTAAGAGGATTGTTGCAGGATGAAATTATAAGAGAGGAAAACGGGAAATTTTATCTCGTTTTAAAGCGTGAAGAATCAAACGTGTATAAAGTTAACGGAGAAACAGGTGTGAATTGGTTATTTATCTCCTTAATCGTTGGTGTAAATGTATTATTTATTGCGTTTTTAATTGCGGTTAAAAGGAAACGTAGATGAGAAGTTGCTCGTTCTATGTTCATGTCTTCTTATTGTATTTGTAAGTTTGTTCGGTGGGCAATAGTGTTATTCTGTTGATATGAAATTTCTTAAGAGAAACGATACGAAAATGAAAACTTCTCTAATGAGAGGGGGATTTCAGGTTAGGGAGAAAAAGCCTTCTTCCTAACCTGTTTTTGTGTCCATACGGATAGAGAAAGGCCTTTGAAATAAACAATAGTTGCATCTTTATTAAAAATTTATGCTTCTTTTTAACTCCATCCAAATATAATTAAAATTAAGATGGTTCAAGTCGGAGGAAGGCGCTTTGAGGTGTCTTTTTTTATGACTTTTATCATTAACTATTTAATGTTTTTTTAAATGATTACATGACATAGTTTTTTTGTACCAAGCTTTGTTGATACAGTTAGACTTATCCGTTAGTGAATTCGCATTATTAGAACATCCTACAGTATTTAGGGAGAATGTGGCCAATAAAAACCATAGTATTAATTTCTTCATATAACCACTTCTAACTCTTTTTTAATTAACATTTTTTAAGTTCCTTATTAATTTTACAATACATTAAAGGTTGGGAAATATTCTTATACTCATAAATTGTTACGTTTTGGCGGGGGGAGGAATTATGAGTTACAGCGATTTTTAAGATGACTTTGGTCTAGGGTGTAGTTACTAAGAAAAGTAATTCAAATCGAAGGGGGAAACGTCTTGAGGTGTCTTTTTCTTATTTTCAATAAGGTCTGCTAAATACATGTATAAAACAAATTCTACAATAAGGCCTAGTTTAATCATACGGTCACTTGTAAAGTATGCGTATGGTTAGACCCTGTTCACTTAGCGATTTTCACCGCATATACCTTTTTCTATAGTTTGTTCTCGTAATATTGTCTCTACAAGACAAAAAAGAAAACTCCTCTAATTAAGAGGAGTTTTCTTTTTAGCGGTAGTTAATGAACTGTACGTCGATTGGTAAATCAGCGCTACGAACAGCTGCGATTACTGCTTGTAAGTCATCACGGCTTTTTGCTGTAACACGTACTTGATCATCTTGTACTTGTGTTTTTACTTTTAATTTCATTTCTTTAATGATGTTGTTAATTTTTTTCGCGTTATCTTTATCGATACCTTGTTGAAGTGTTGCGCGTTGGCGAACAGTGTTGCCAGTTGCAGCTTCAACTTTTCCGTAATCTAAGTTCTTAATTGGAACGTTACGTTTTACAAGTTTAGAGATAAGAACGTCTTTTACTTGCTCTAATTTAAACTCGTCATCAGAAGTTAAAACAAGTACTTCTTTTTCTAATTTAATATCACTTTTACTTCCTTTAAAGTCATATCGGTTTTGGATTTCTTTTAATGCGATATTAATTGCGTTTGTTACTTCAGGTAATTCTACTTTCGAAACGATGTCAAAAGAACTATCTTTTGCCATAGTTAGCACCTCCAAATAAATTTCTAATCTTTTTATGTACTGTACATACTAAAGTATAGCTGAAAACGAGTCTAGACTTAAGTGTTTTCGTACTTATATTCATGTAACCTCATTTTATTATAGTGAATTTTGGGCAGTTGGACAAATATAAGAAAAATCATGTTATAATTAACTTTTGTTTGGAATGATAAAAAAGATAATTTTATATATATAGAAGGGAATTAAAAAATATGTATTTGCAAATAGGATCGATTGAACAGGTAACTGTTTTACGCGAAACGGAAATCGGATATATGGTTGGGAATGAAGAAGAAGAAATTTTCCTACATAAAAACGAAGTGGCTGGAGAAATTGAAGAAGGCGATACGATTGATGTATTCTTATACCTTGATCACCAAAATCGTATTTCAGCAACAATGAAGGAACCGATTATTACAACTTATGATTGGAACTGGGTAAAGGTTGTAGAAGTTATTCCTAGTTTAGGTGTGTTTGTTGATATTGGTGTGTCAAAAGATATACTAATTCCAGCTGATGAGTTCCCGATTTATATGCCGGTATGGCCAGAAGTAGGCGACGAATTATATTGTACGTTAAAATTAACGAATCGTGATCGTTTAATTGCTCTTCCGGCAAGAGACAGTGATATGCAAGAAATTATCGTAGATGCAACGCCATCTATGCGTAATAAAAACGTAAACGGACGTGTATATCGTTCACTTCAAGTTGGTTCATTCATACTAACGGATGAGCATTTCCGTGCTTTCCTACACCATACAGAAAGAAAAGAACAAGTCCGCATCGGTCAGCGTGTAACGGGCCGTATTATTGACGTAAAAGATGACGGTACAATTAACATTTCACTTCTTCCTCGTAAAGAAGAAGGAATGGAAGATGATGCTGCAGTAATTTATGCATATATGGAAGAACGAGGCGGAGCAATGCCGTTTTGGGATAAGAGCCATCCAGAAGATATTAAAGAACGCTTTAACATGAGTAAAGCTGCATTTAAGCGCGCACTTGGTAAGTTGATGAAAGAAGAAAAGGTTTACCAAGAAGAAGGTTGGACGTACTTTAAGAAATAAGATGAAAGATTAAAAAGCACACCCTTATCTAAAAAGATAAGGGTGTGCTTTTTTTAATTTCCTTGCGGAGAAACAAGAGTAAATGTATCTTTCAAATCACTATCATTTATTTTAATATTTGCCTTTTTTAATTCCTCTTGTAACAATTTTTTGCTGAATACAGGATCAGCAGTACGTTCTTCCTCTAAGTTTTTGCGAATAGAGTTTTTTACCTCATCGTAAGGTTTTAAATCTTTTTTATCAGTTAATTTAATAACGTGATAACCGTTTGATGATTTTACGGGATTGCTAATTTGTCCAACATTTAGTTTGTAGGCAGCCGTTTCGAATTCAGGAGCCATTGTACCTGAATTGAAGTATCCAAGGTCTCCGCCTTTATCTTTTGATAGTAGATCTTGTGATTCTTGTTTTGCTAATTCTTCAAATGAAGCACCAGCATCTAGTTTACTCTTTATTTCTTTCGCTTCATTTTCGTCACTTACTAAAATGTGACTCGCTTTAATTTCTGGCTTATAGTGGTCTTTTACGTCTTTCTCTGTAATGCTTTTCTTAATCGCTTCATTCATAGCAAGTTTGAACTTAATTTGATTTTTAAAATCCTCTTCATCTTTTAAACCATTATTTTCTAATACTTTTTTGAATTGATCTCCATATTGTTTTTTTACCTTTTCTACTTCTTTATTTACCTCTTCATCAGATACTTTATATTTTTTTGTGATGACGTCTTGTGCCATCATTTCGTATAGCATGTCTTTTCCGTAACGATCTTTCAATTGTTTTTCGAAGTTATCCTTTGTAATGGTCGAGTCTGTTGCTGTAGCGACTGTAGCTGAGCCGTTTTTTTGTCCGCAAGCAGATAACATCAATATACTTATTAGTGCAGTAATAATGAAAATATGTTTCCCTCTCATGCCAACACCTCATCCGAATATGTTATCGCTATTGTAGAATATAGAAGTGAACATGAAGTGAATTTTTAATGTTTTTTTCCTTTAAAATGTAAAAAAGTACATCAACATAATTGTTGATGTACGATGGAATCAAAGGTGATCGGTCTTTTTAGAGTATGCACGTTTACCTTGCTGAATATTTTTTTGCTCTTGCTCATTTTTTTGTGTGCGTTTTGCGTTATTATCGCGTGCTTTTTTGTCGTTATCACTCGTATGTGGCATATGTATCAACTCCATTTCTAAACGTTGTACGTTTATCATTTCCTTTTTCGTAAAGACTATGTATAGCGGTGCATTTATGAAGGGTAAAGGTGGATTCGAAATGGATTTGAAGTTGAATTATACTGAACTTATAAAGAAGTTAATCGTTGTAATCATCGCAGGTTTATTAAACGCGATTGGGATGAATTTATTTTTAACACCAGCAAAAGTGTATGCGAGCGGCTTTGCTGGATTGTCTCAATTATTATCGCAAATATTAGGTGATTTTTTATCGATTCACATATCTACGGGAGTATTGTTTAGCTTATTTAATATTCCTGTCGTTATTTTAGCGTGGAAAAAGGTTGGAAAGGCCTTCACCTTTTTTAGTTTTCTTTGTGTTATATTTATGACTCTGTTTCTAGAAATCATCCCTGTTAGAGCGGTTTCGAATGATATCATATTAAATGCGATTTTTGGCGGGATTATTTCGGCAATTGGAGTAGGGATTGCTTTAAAGTGGGGTGCTTCTACAGGTGGATTAGATATTATCGCCATGATTTTATCAAAAATAAAAGATAAGCCTGTCGGTACATACTTTTTCTTTTTTAATGCAATTATCATTATCGCTGCTGGCTATGTATATGGATGGGAAAAAGCGTTGTATACGCTAGTGACTTTATATGTATCAACGAGAATTATTGATGCAATTCATACTCGTCATGTAAAGATTACAGCATTAATTGTTACGAAGAATGGGGCAGACGTAAGAAAGGCGATTCACTCGCGATTAGTAAGAGGGATTACAACGATACCAGCAACAGGTGCTTATACGAATGAAAATAAAGAAATGTTAATGATGGTTATTACCCGTTACGAGTTATACGAATTAGAGAGGATTATTAAACAAGTGGACCCAGGTGCATTTACAAATATACTGCAAACAGTTGGGGTGTTCGGATTGTTTCGGAAAGATTAAAGAGGACCAAAGTTGGTCCTCTTTTTTAATGTAAATTCGTGATGTTTTGCAATTGCTCTTGCATTTCACGGAGCTGAACTTTTTCAGCAGTTGAAGAGTTTGCGTAAGCGGATTGCAAAGCATTTTTTGCTCTATACACGAGATCTTGTTGCTCAGTACCGCTTGAACAAGATACGGCATTTTTAACAGCATCTCTAGCTTGTTGGAATAGTAAGTTCCCCATTTAAACCCCTCCAAAAGAAGAGTTACTTCTTGCTTTTTCTGCCTCAGCTAATGTACCTCTGTACGGGAATCTTGCATCATGCTTCATAACAGCATCGGCTCCTTGTTGGATAAAACGTTTTGATTTGTTCTTTTTACCCATTCGAAAAACCCCCTTTATTTAGCTGAAAACAATCGACGCAATGTCTCATGCGTCTACTTATAGTATGGACATTTGGCAGGAAACTATAAGTAGGGAATTTTTAGATTACAACCCAAGAACCTCTTCTAAATATAAAGCAATACCATCTTCTTCGTTCGTTAACGTCGTATGGTTTGCGAGTGATTTTAATTCAGGGATGGCATTTCCCATTGCGATGCCGTGACCAGCAAATTCAATCATTTCAAAATCATTATCTTCATCACCGAAAGCGATAATTCGCTCTTGTGGAATGTTGTAATGACTAGAAATTTTTTGTAATCCAACTGCTTTATTTAATCCGCTTTTCACAATTTCAATAATCGGCCAAGGTGCGCCCCATTTTCTATGGTCGATTACTTCCGCATGCATATCCGTTAAATGTTGACGAATTGCAGTAGAATGCTCGTCATGTGCGTCAATTAATAAGCAAGTTGGATGATCGTTTAAAATATTTAATAAGTCTCCGGTAAAAATCTTAGGAGAGCCGAATTCGAAAATATGTTTTTTATCTTCATCAATTTCACGAACATACACATCGTCCATTACTTCCGCGTATATATTTTTTACGCCAAAATCAAAGCAAGCTCGGACAATTTCTTGCGCTGTTGCTAGCTCAAGAGGAGAGTGATGTGTTCCCCAGTTTGAATCACGAGGATGATGTACGTAAGCGCCGTTAAAGTTTACGATAGGTGTGTTAAGATCAAGTTCTTTATAGTAATCGTAACTAGCACGGAATGGACGTCCTGTTGAAATAACAACAATATGTCCCTGTTCCTTTGCTTTTGCAATTGTATGTTTCGTTCGAGTGGAAATTATTTTGTTGTCTGTTAATAAAGTGCCGTCTAAGTCTAATGCGATTAAATGTTGTTTGTTCATAATTTCACCTCTTATAATAATTTTTTTGTATCTATCTGTATTTCCGTTTTTAATATGCAGAAATAAGAGGTTAGACTCGGTGGAATCACCATAGATGGAAATTTCACTATATATCCATCTTACGTCTCAAAGTGCTGTGGTGTCTACTATTTATCGTTGGAAATTAAGAAAAGTCAACATCTTTTTAGAAAGTTCAAACAATGTTTCTTTCATTATGTACAAATTGTGAAAAGGGTTACATTGCTCGTGTGATGAGGCATATAATGAACATGTAATCTTCTCGTATATGTTTGACTCTCCTTTGAAACTAGCCTAGAGTAGGTTGGTTTCTTTTTTTTCTACAAGTAGGAAAGAAATCCCTGCTTACGCTTGTGTCATTCATATATATGTACAAGAATGAGATGTAGTACTGTTTCCTAAACATGACAGAAAAGCTTTCTTTTAAAATGGATATACTAATGAGGCAAGACGTCATGGAAGGAGAATGAAGATGGGACAAAATCGCAGGTTTCGTTCTGGACAAAAAGCGCCGAATGATGGCATTTACGTAGAAATTGGTGAAACGGGAAGTATGGTGAAAGATCCGCAAATGGTGAAATTAACTGCCGGTGAAAAGTTTCCGGATAACACGAATCATAACCGCCAGTGGACATATAAAAGAAAACCGTAACAGAAGCCGCAATCATTATTGCGGCTTTTTTGTCGTTATACATTGTAATTTCATTTACCGTATTTTTTAGCAGTATAATGAATGCTCTCTTTTTCTTTTTCAAATAATAAGTTTGAAAATACATAGGCAAAATTATTGTATAAAAAAGTCAGTTGGCGTATAATCAAATCAAAGGTCAAAGAAAGTCAAACTTTTGGAGGGCTGTAAAGATGGACTTAAATCAAATGACAACAAAAACACAAGAGGCGATTATGAGTGCCCAATCTTTAGCGGTATCTCATCATCACCAAGAGGTGGATACTGTTCATCTATTACTTGCATTATTAGAAGAGCAAGATGGATTAGCAGTACGTATATTTCAAAAAATGAATGTTGATATAGAAGCATTAAAGCAAGGTGCAGAAAGTTTAATTAAAAAGAAACCTTCTGTAACGGGGAGCGGTGCAGAAGTTGGAAAATTGTATGTAACGAGCGCTCTGCAACAACTGCTTGTAAGAGCAGGGAAAGAAGCAGAAAAACTGCAGGATGATTACATTTCAGTAGAACATGTATTGCTTGCTTTTTCTGAAGAAAAAGGCGATATAAATCAATTATTTACAAGATTGCATATTACGAAAGATAACTTATTACAGTCTTTAATGACAGTTCGGGGGAATCAAAGAGTGACTAGTCAAAATCCAGAAGCAACTTATGAAGCGTTAGAAAAATATGGCCGTGATTTAGTGGCGGAAGTGAGAGCAGGGAAAATCGATCCTGTAATCGGCCGTGATAGTGAAATACGACGTGTAATCCGTATTCTTTCACGTAAAACGAAAAACAATCCGGTTTTAATTGGGGAGCCAGGTGTTGGTAAAACAGCAATCGTTGAAGGATTAGCACAGCGTATTGTGAAAAAAGATGTACCTGAAGGATTGAAAGATAGAACGATTTTTGCGTTAGATATGAGTGCACTCGTAGCAGGTGCGAAATTCCGTGGTGAGTTCGAAGAGCGTCTGCAAGCTGTATTAAATGAAATTAAAAAGAGTGAAGGACGCATTTTATTATTCATTGATGAACTTCATACAATAGTTGGAGCTGGTAAAACAGAAGGAGCCATGGATGCAGGAAATATGTTAAAACCGATGCTTGCGCGTGGTGAACTGCATTGTATCGGGGCGACGACGCTCGATGAATATCGCAAATATATTGAGAAAGATCCAGCGCTAGAAAGACGTTTCCAACAAGTATTAGCAGAAGAACCAACTGTTGAAGATACAATTTCAATTTTACGTGGATTAAAAGAACGCTTTGAAATTTATCACGGTGTAAATATTCATGACCGTGCGATTGTAGCAGCGTCAGTTTTATCAGATCGGTATATTTCAGATCGATTCTTACCTGATAAAGCAATTGACCTTGTTGATGAAGCGTGTGCAACAATTCGTACAGAAATCGATTCTATGCCAACAGAATTAGATGAAGTAACGCGCCGCATTATGCAGCTGGAAATTGAAGAAGCGGCTCTTGGAAAAGAAACGGATCGTGGTAGCCAAGAGCGTCTAAAAACATTGCAACGTGAATTATCGGATTTAAAAGAAGTTGCAAGTGGTATGAGAGCGAAATGGGAGAAAGAAAAAGAAGAAATTCACAAAGTTCGTGACTTACGTGAACATTTAGAACGTCTGCGTCGTGAATTAGAAGAAGCAGAAGGTAATTACGATTTAAATAAAGCAGCCGAACTTCGTCACGGAAAAATTCCAGCAATTGAAAAAGAGTTAAAAGAAGCGGAAGAAATGGGCGCGCATAATAAACAAGAAAATCGTTTATTACGTGAGGAAGTAAGTGAAGAAGAAATTGCAGATATTGTTTCACGCTGGACTGGTATTCCTGTTGCGAAACTCGTGGAAGGTGAACGCGAGAAATTATTACGCTTAGAGCAAATCTTATCAGAGCGTGTCATCGGACAAGAGGAAGCAGTAAGCTTAGTGTCAGACGCAGTTCTTCGTGCTCGCGCTGGTATTAAAGATCCGAACCGCCCGATTGGTTCTTTCATCTTCTTAGGACCAACAGGTGTTGGTAAAAC
This sequence comes from Bacillus sp. HMSC036E02, assembly GCF_001836235.1. Taxonomy (NCBI): domain Bacteria; kingdom Bacillati; phylum Bacillota; class Bacilli; order Caryophanales; family Bacillaceae; genus Bacillus; species Bacillus sp. HMSC036E02. The sequence continues at coordinate 91,450 of NZ_KV827836.1, forward strand.
AGAACTTGCAAAAACGCTAGCCCAGTCTTTATTCGATAGTGAAGAGCAAATGATTCGCATTGACATGTCTGAGTATATGGAGAAACACGCAGTGTCACGCTTAATTGGTGCACCTCCTGGATATGTAGGATATGAGGAAGGTGGTCAATTAACTGAAGCGGTAAGACGTAAACCATATTCCGTTGTTTTATTAGATGAAATTGAAAAAGCACATCCAGAAGTATTCAACATTTTATTACAAATGTTAGATGATGGGCGCATTACAGATTCGCAAGGTCGTACAGTGGACTTTAAAAATACAGTTATTATTATGACTTCAAATATCGGATCTGCTCATTTACTAGATGGATTAGAAGAAGATGGTTCGATTAAAGAGGAATCAAGAGACCTTGTAATGGGACAATTAAGAGGACATTTCCGCCCTGAATTTTTAAACCGTGTTGATGAAATTATTTTATTCAAACCTCTTACAACGAATGAAATTAAAAGCATTGTTGATAAAATTGTAAAAGAACTACAAGGTCGTCTAGCTGACCGTCACATTACAGTAGAATTAACAGATGCAGCAAAAGAATTTGTTGTGGAAGCTGGTTTCGACCCAATGTACGGAGCTCGTCCATTAAAACGATACGTACAACGTCAAGTGGAAACGAAATTAGCACGAGAATTAATTGCAGGAACAATTACTGACAATAGTCACGTAGTTGTTGATGTAGAAAATAACGAATTAGTCGTTCATGTGAAATAAAAATAAAAAAAGAGTTCGGATAAAATCCGGACTCTTTTTTTAGTGTTGTTCTACTGGCTCGTTTGGAATTGCAGCTGAAATTGCGAGTACTAACACAGCAAGAACAACTGAGAAAATAGACGCTTGGTTAAAGTCGTATGTACCGCCAGTCATAGAGCCGATTACATAGCTCATCATATGTACAAGTAAGAACGACCAAATTAATGCCCAAATGAAACGCATATTTTACACCTCTATTCGTTCAATCTGTCCTTATTGTAACACAATTGAAAAAAGAATATAGAAAAATATTTGTAGATTTTTCAACGCAAATTTGCATTCCGTTCATACATTATAAAAGAGTGGTTTTATATGTTTAGAAAATAAGGCGGGGGAAAAATGAGTATTACGGAACGTTTTTTTTACTTAGAAAAAGAACCATGTGTCATTTATTTACCGGAGAAGCCAAATGGATTTTCTGTAATGCTTCTTGGTGATTACAACTACTTTATTGAGAATGGTACAAGTTTATGGACACAGCATGCGGGTAGATCTTATTTTTTACATGGCCTTATTGAGCAAGGCTACACTGTCTTTTCTTCTAATTTATACGGAAGACATTGGGGAAACGACCAATCTGTTCGTCTAGCAAAACGTTTATATGACGTTGTGTTGAGAAAAGAGACATTGAATGCGAAAATGCACATTATGGCAGATGGTATGGGAGCACTTGTAGCACTTGAAATGATGAACAAATATCCTGAGTGTATACGCTCTGTCATTATGTTAAATCCGTGTTTAGATTTACCAGAATATGTGGAGTTTGAGAAAGAGCATAAGTTTTTTTACAAGAGACTGGTGAAGGAATTAAGTTTGGCGTATGATTCCAAAGAAGAAGAATTAGAATTAAAAATAAATAAGAAATCATTTACGCTTCTTCCATCTTGTGTACCTGTTAAAATTTTCGTATCAACACAAGAAAAAAGAGGAAGAAAACAGCAGTTGCGTAGATATGAGAAAATGAGGCAACTAAATCAATGTGATACTTCTGTCTTGTTCCATCTGCAAGATGTGAAATATAAAATGGTTAGGCAAACGACCGATTTCTTTAAAAAATATGAAGAAGAATTATGAAGCTCCCATATACATAAATGAGGAGCTATTTGTTTCAGAGGGAAAGGGTTGGTGGTATGGAACGCGTGCTGATAATAGGTGCACTTACGTTTGTAGGTTATCACCTTGTAAATAAAATGATTGCAGAAGAAGTGGAAGTCTATGGTCTTGATTTTGATGAATTCGATAGTATGACCAAAATTAATGAAGAGAAGTTATTATTAATTGGGCGAAATGCGTTATTTACGTATTATTCGATAAGAGATGAAGATGGATGGAGATCGGTTGAGGAAGAGAGATTCGATACTGTTTACTTTTGCTTATATGAGCCAAATCAGCAAAGTGGATTTCGGAATGAAAGAGTCATATTACAATATTTAAAGCGAATTATAAGAATGTGTGAAGAACAAAAAGTGAAGTTAAATTTAATTTCTTCTATTGAAGTAGGAAGTACAGATGAATCCGAAAATAAGCGCCTATTTTTGAAAGTAGAAGAAGGATTGAAAAAAGGGAATTTACAATATAGTGTATTTCGAGTTCCAACATTATATGGACCGTGGCAACCGTCCTTTATGATGTTTCATCAGCTTATTTTATCAGAATTAGTTGAAAAAGAGTGCCGTTGTACGATTGAGGAAAAGGGGAATGATTTACTTTACGTTGAAGATGTATGTGAATACTTATGGGAACATGGAACGAACGGGGCGCATCTTGGTATATACAATTTACTTAGTGGTAAACAGTCATTATGGGAAAAAGGTATGAATCTTTTACGCGCGGATGATAAAGTAAATAAAAATAATAGCGAAGTAAGAGATGAGGCTATCGAAGTAATTTCGATAAAAAGAAATACTCCGTTAGAATACGGTTTAAATAAGCAACTGGCACACATGAAAAAATATAAAGAGTTATACGAAGGGTAGTACGCGTGTTACACTATTGTATGTGAAAGTTTTAATGGAGAGGAAGAGTATAATATGAACGAAAAAAGCATGCAGTTTTTACAAATCGCAATGAAGCATTTACCGGAAGCAAAGGCAATTTTAGATGATAATGGAATTGCACTTGATATGGAGAAGGCACAGCCGGTGTTAGAGTTGTTAATGAAAGTTATGAACGAGGCTTATGAGCTCGGGAAAGCAGATAAAGAATAAAAAGCATCTTTTTAGATGGAAGAGAGGCTCGAACCGTGAACAGAAGCGGTTTGAGTCTTTTTATATTTGAGAGGTATGTTTCTGTTTCTTTTAATGAAAAATAAAGTGGATAATGCGTTAGCTTTCTGTTTTATGCGAAATATATTCTAGACAAAAATACATTTATGTTTTAAAATTAGTACCAAGTCATAATAATTGATATAAAACGGAGGGCTGCGATGTGAACGTGGGCATTTTAGGGATCGGAAGATATGTGCCAGAAAAAGTAGTCACAAATCACGATTTAGAAAAAATAATGGATACATCCGATGAATGGATTCGTACGAGAACGGGAATTGCAGAAAGACGCATTGCCGATGATACAATAGATACTTCATATATGGCCGTAGAGGCTGCAAAAAAAGCACTTGAAGATGCAGGGGTTAGCGGAGAAGATATCGATCTTATTTTAGTGGCGACAGTAACACCAGATCGTGCGTTTCCAGCAGTAGCTTGTGTCATTCAAGAAGCGATTGGAGCGAAACATGCAGCTGCAATGGATGTAGGTGCAGCATGCGCTGGTTTTATGTACGGAATGATTACAGCGCAGCAATTTATTCAAACGGGGACTTATAAAAACGTATTAGTAGTTGGTAGTGATAAGCTATCTAAAATTGTAGACTGGAATGATCGAAATACAGCGGTATTATTTGGAGACGGAGCCGGTGCTATCGTAATGGGAGCAGTTTCAGAAGGAAGAGGCGTTCTATCTTTCGAATTAGGAGCAGACGGAAGCGGCGGTAAGCATCTATATCAAGACGAGTATGTTATGATGAATGGCAGAGAAGTCTTTAAATTTGCCGTTCGTCAACTTGGTGAATCTTGTCTTCGCGTGCTGGATAAGGCTGGTCTTACAAAAGAGGATGTGGATTTCTTAGTACCGCATCAAGCGAATATTCGTATTATGGAATCTGCAAGAGAGAGATTAAATTTGCCACAAGAAAAAATGAGTATGACAATTGAAAAGTTTGGTAATACATCGGCTTCTTCAATTCCGATTGCAATGGTAGAGGAATTGCAAAATGGACGTATTCAAGATGGTGATTTAATTATACTTGTTGGTTTTGGTGGCGGATTAACATGGGGAGCAGTCGCTCTTCGTTGGGGTAAATAAGGACTGAGAGAAAAAAAGGAGTGTATTTTGTATGGAAAAAAAGAGGGTCGTAATTACAGGACTAGGAGCTGTTACACCGGTCGGAACAGATGTTGAAACAGCATGGGAAAACATTAAAAAGGGTGTATCTGGAATCGGACGACTTACAAGAATTGATCCGGAACTATTTCCAGCAAAAGTAGCAGCAGAAATTAACGACTTTGAAGTCGAGAAATATATTGATAAAAAAGAAGCGCGCCGTATGGACCGCTTTACACAATATGCAGTAGCAGCAGCGAAAATGGCAGTTGCAGATGCAAAGCTTGAAATTACAGAAGAAAACGGACCTCGAATTGGTGTATGGATTGGATCAGGTATTGGCGGTATGGAAACATACGAAGAACAATTTAAGATTTTTACTGAGAAAGGCCCACGCCGCGTGAGCCCATTCTTCGTACCGATGATGATTCCGGATATGGCAGCAGGTCAAGTATCAATCGCAACAGGAGCAAAAGGAATTAACACTTGTTCTGTAACGGCTTGTGCATCTGGTGCAAACTCAATTGGTGATGCATTTAAAGCAATTCAGCGTGGTGATGCTGATGCAATGATTACAGGCGGAGCAGAAGCACCGCTAACAAGTATGGCATTCGCAGGATTTAGCTCAGCGAAAGCATTAACATTTAATGAAGACCCAGCAACGGCTTGCCGTCCATTTGATAAAAATCGTAGCGGTTTTGTAATGGGTGAAGGCTCAGGTATTCTAATTCTTGAAGAATTAGAGCACGCATTAGCGCGTGGTGCTCACATTTACGCGGAAATTGCTGGTTATGGTGCAACTGGAGATGCGTTCCATATTACAATGCCTGCTCCTGGTGGTGAAGGCGGAGTGCGTGCAATGCGTCAAGCTTTAGCTGATGCAGGCCTACAGCCAGAAGATATTGATTACATTAATGCGCATGGTACAAGTACGGATGCGAATGAAAAATATGAAACGATGGCAATTAAAGAAACTTTCGGTGAGCACGCGTATAAAGTAGCGATTAGCTCAACGAAATCAATGACAGGTCACTTATTAGGAGCAGCTGGTGCTGTTGAAGCGATTTTCTCTATTAAATCAATTACAGACGGAGTAATTCCGCCAACAATTAACTATGAGACACCAGATCCAGAATGTGACTTAGATTACGTACCGAATCAAGCGAGACACCAAGAAGTAAACGCGGTGTTAAGTAATTCATTAGGATTCGGTGGTCATAACGCAGTATTAGTATTTAAATCGTATAAATAATAGATAAAATAAGGAGTTTTTTCGCAATATATTGCGAAAAAACTCCTTATTTATTTTTACGCCTTTTTCTCCTGTAGCATATACATAAGAAAAAGGAGGGATAAAGATGGGGATTGTTGAAACAGCTGAATGGCTACATTTATATTATGGGCGGCCAGAAAAACTTTGTGAGAAATTTACGAAGTATATTCCGTTGCCAAAAGAAAGGTTGTATCGCTTTTTAATTTCAAAAGGGATGTATCGCCCGATCATGCGCGGAGAAAAGGAAATTAAAGAATTAGAGGAAAAGGAAATTTGGAAAGAATTGAGCCTGGAGTATGATAAACTGAAAAACTGGTTAAAAGGTCCAGATGTCCCTGTCTTTATTTTATTATCAGATTCCTATAATCGAACTGTACAAGAAGAGTATAACGGTAGGGCTGGATTATCTATGCGTCATGTTATTTTCTTATTCGTATGTGGACGGAATTCGGTAGAAGAATTAAAAGTGTTATTAGCGCATGAATATCATCACATATGCAGGTTACATCAAATTGAGACGAAAGAAACAGAATATACATTACTTGATACGATGATTATGGAAGGGCTAGCTGAACAAGCAGTAACAGAAAGGTATACAGAAAAAAACAATGCACCGTGGACGACGTATCTTTCAAAGGAAGAGGCTATTTATTATTGGAAAAATATTGTACATGAAAGAATAAGTATAAAACGAGGAACAAGGGAACATGACATCTTATTAAATGGCTTTCACTCTTATCCGAAGATGCTTGGCTATGCGCTTGGATTTCATATTGTCAAAGATTGTGTAACTTTGGAAGGAGAAGATACACTTTCTTTATTATCTATAGATGCAAAAGAAATATTGAATAAAGCAAGTACATTTCATATATAAAAAAACAGGATTTCTATTTCCTGTTTTTTTAGTATTAATAGAAGAAAAAATAATAATTAGAATATATTTCCTCAAGTGGAATAAAGTTAAGCAAAAATGAACATAATGATTGGTACAAACAGTAGTGAAGTGAGGGGTAGTGAATGTTATATCTACATGATGTATGGGTAAATTGGTTTGAAGGTGAAGAAAATGGGTATAACGTTTGTCATTTTTACGAATGGCGGAAAGATGATACGATTGAGCTATTAGATCAAGTGCCATTATTAAAAGTAGATGCCACATTATATCATTACATCGAGAACGAATTGTTAGAGCTTCCGCAAAAAATGCTGGAAGACGTACATCATAAGGCTTATATTCGTAAAAATCATGAACGTTTGCAGCAAGAGTATTGCTTTGTTGTTACAGATGGAAAAGGAATTATTGCGATTGACACAATTGGCTACAATGTACCAATTCGCAAAAGCAGACTTATACCACGCCAAGAGCAGATGGTATATGAGATGGTAGAAAACGTACAAGCAGAAAAGTATGAGTTCCAAGTAGAAGAAACAGAAAAAGAACATCACATTTTATCACCATCGCCTTTCATTATGAATGGCTTGACTCGTAAAGAAAGACAGCTAAAACAATTATTATTTATGGCGTTAGATCAATTACATACAACGAAAAATACAGCAGAAATTCGCTATTGGTTCACAGAGTGGGATCCATCAGCATATGGAATGGTTCAACATATGGAATTTGAAGATATTTGGGTTAAGCTGTATGATGAAGCGAAAACAGGCTGGTCTGATAAGCATGAACAATTATGCGAGCGTCTCGTAAAAGGACAGCCATTTTTTGAAAAGTTATGGGAAATGGAAAATGAGCAAAAGGTAAATTAAAAAACCGCCAATTGGCGGTTTTT
>NZ_KV827837.1:0-314 GCF_001836235.1 Bacillus sp. HMSC036E02
GCTACATTATTACGCCGTCTTGCAAAAGATGAAACACTTCATTATGCGTTTTATCGAGACGTTATTCGAACACATTTAGAATTGGAACCAAATTATTGCTACCATATTGCCAATGTAATTAGGAATTTTAAAATGCCAGGTGCAGTCATGCCTGATTTTGAAAATAGAATGGCTGTGATTGCAAAAGAAGCAAACTATGGACCACTACAATATTTTGATCAAGTACTTGATGTAGTGGTTGAGTATTGGGGGTTAAAAGACTTACGACCAATTGCCCCTCTAGCAGAAAAAGCAAGAATTGAGATTTTGGAGTA
>NZ_KV827838.1:0-272 GCF_001836235.1 Bacillus sp. HMSC036E02
ATATCCACAATGACACTTCCTGGCTTCATAGATTGAACCATATACTCTTTAACAATTTTAGGAGGGCGAGATCCTGGTATTAAAATTGTTGAAATAAATAAATCTGCTTCTTTAATCGTTCGCTCTAGATTTTCAGTATTAGATTCAATTATATTTACTTCTTCTGTTGCGTATTGCTTTCTTAAATATGCAATTCTTTCTTGATTAACCTCTAGGATTGTAACACTACATCCAATTCCAATTGCCATATCACAGGCATTAGTTGCAGCATT
>NZ_KV827839.1:0-20203 GCF_001836235.1 Bacillus sp. HMSC036E02
AGCTCTACCACTGAGCTACTGCGGAATAATGAAGACAATTTGTATCTTATAAAAATTCTCTCTGTAAGTCAAGAAGTTTTTAACAACATCTTGTTCAAACGTGACATGTTTATAATATACTGGATTGCGTTTTTACTGTCAAGATTTTTTCGATATCGGTTTGAGTTTCCCTTTACACTTTCCACAGACATATCTTTTTGTATTTATTTGACGCCTTCTTACATATTGAAGTGAACACTCCATACATTCATACTTATAAATCTTTTTTTCCTTCTCTTCATTAATCATTTGTTTACAAAAACGTGGTGCATCAACTTTCTTTAACAACTCACGAAAATCCCTGTCCCTGTGCTTATACCCTCTTCCTGCAATATGTAAGTGATAATGACAAAGCTCATGTTTAATAATCCCGACTAACTCTTCTTCACCATACACTTCGTAATATCGATAATTCAGTTCGATATTATGACTCTTCAATAAATAACGCCCACCAGTTGTACGTAATCTATTATTAAACACTGCTTTATGTAAGAACGGCATCTCAAAGTATTGTAGTGACACTTCTTCCACCAGTCGCTGAATTTCTTGCTCATCCACTCTCATTCCTCCTAAACAAAAAAATATTTTTACACTTTTCTCCCTTCTTATACATATATTAAATAGTACATATACCCATCCTCATGTAAGAAACGTGGTTTCTAAAAACAAAACATGAATAGAAATCCACTCACCAACCTCTCATCAATAGCATTTTAGATTTTTGAGAGCAGGATTAAACAAGGAGGGATTCCTATGCCTACGTGGCTAAAAAAACAAATGCAACGTGCATATTTCGAAAAAAACCGGTATCAAATTAAATTATTAAATGAATGCTGGTTTTATTATAGCAAAATACATCAAAGCTCATAATCCATTACACTTTTTATTCCATAAAAAAAGAGCAGTTTCGTCTGCTCTCTTCTCTTACTATTCAATCGGCAACATAGATAGTGCAACGCGTCCTTTTTTTGTATCAATATCATCTACCCATACTTTTACAATTTTCCCTACTGACACAACATCTAACGGATGCTTTACAAACTGTTTGCTAAGTTTAGAAATATGTACTAAACCATCTTGCTTTACGCCAACATCAACAAAAGCACCAAAATCAACAACGTTACGAACTGTTCCTTCTAGTTCCATACCACGTTTTAAATCTTCTAATTTCAAAATCCCTTTTTTCAGAAGTGGTTTAGGCAACTCATCCCTCATATCTCTTTCTGGACTAATAAGCGCATCTATAATATCAACTAACGTCGGCTCCCCAACTCCTGTTTCTTGAGATAACTTAGAAATCTCTACTTCTTCCAATCTCTTTTGTAATTGCGGTTGTCCTACGTCATCTATCGATAACCCTAGACTCTTCAATAACAATTCAACATTTTTATATTGCTCTGGATGAATACCTGTTCGATCTAATGGATTCGCTCCTTCTAGTATACGTAAGAAACCTATACATTGTTCATACGTCTTTGCACCTAAACGCGGGATTTTCTTTAATTCCGTGCGCTTTGTGAATTTCCCATCTTCTTCTCTCTTTGCCACAATATTTTTCGCAACAGTTTTCGATAAACCTGAAACATATTGTAACAATGCAACCGAAGCCGTATTTACATTAACCCCAACTTGGTTAACAGCTGTTTCTACTACAAATGTTAATGACTCATTCAGTCTCTTTTGAGATACATCATGTTGGTATTGTCCAACCCCAACTGATTTAGGATCAATTTTCACAAGTTCAGCAAGTGGATCTTGCAGACGTCTTCCAATAGAAACGGCACTTCTCTCTTCAACTTGTAAATTTGGGAATTCCTCACGAGCTAAATCAGAAGCTGAATATACACTAGCACCCGCTTCATTTACAATAATATAAAAGACATCTCGGTTCACACTTTGCAATACATCTACTATAAACTCTTCTGTTTCTCTAGATGCTGTCCCATTACCAATTGCAATCATTTCAACTTGATATTTATCTATAATAGAAAGAACTTTCGTTTTTGCATCATCATATTTACGAACAGGTGGATGCGGATAAATAACATCGATATGTAGTACTTTCCCCGTATCATCTACTACAGACAATTTACAACCAGTTCTATATGCCGGATCTACCGCTAGCACGACTTTCCCTTTCATCGGAGGTTGTAATAATAAGTTACGTAAGTTCTCAGAGAAAATATGTATCGCTTGTTCTTCAGCTGTTTCTGTTAATTCTTTACGAATTTCTCTTTCGATTGAAGATTGAATTAATCGTTTATAACCATCTTCAATCGCTAATTGTACATAATGTGCACTTTTCGAATCGTTATCACGAATTACTTTCTTATTTAAGAAAGTTACTATCTCATCTACTGGCGGAACAACAGCAACTCTCAATATATCTTCTTTCTCGCCACGATTCATTGCTAATACACGATGTGGTACTACTTTTTGCAATGGTTCTTCATAACTGTAATACATTTCATATATATTCTTTTCATCTTTTTCTTCATCTTTCACGGACGAAGACATAACACCTTTTCTAAAAGTAACATTTCGAATCCAACTACGATACGCAGCTTCATCTGAAACCATTTCTGCAATAATGTCTTGTGCACCTTGTAAAGCTTCTTCTGCAGATTGCACTTCTTTCTCTACATTAATAAATTCCACTGCCTTTTTAGCCGGATCTTCTTTTTTATATAACAATAACCATTCAGCTAATGGTTCTAATCCCTTTTCTTTAGCGATTGTCGCTTTCGTTCTTCTTTTCTCTTTATATGGACGATATAGATCTTCTACTTCTTGCAACTTTGTAGCTTTAACAATTTGCTGTCGTAGCTCTTCTGTCAGTTTCCCCTTCTCATCAATAAGACGAAGAACTTCTTCCTTCCTATCTTCAAGTTGCATCATATATTGCCATCTCTCTAAAATCGTACGAATTTGCACCTCATCTAAAGAGCCTGTCCATTCTTTTCGGTAACGAGCAATAAATGGAACTGTGTTACCTTCTTCTGTTAATTGAATAACATGACGAACTTGCTTTTCGGTAAAGCCTAATTCTTTCACTAACATTTTCATTAACGCTTGTCGATTATCTACCATTTCCATATACAACCGCAACCTCCTCTATAATAAAAAAAGTTGCCCTTCAAAGAGAGCAACTTAAACTGCCGATTTAAAAATCTATTAGTCCTAAACTAATTTGTAACGCTTCATCTACACGACTCATCATCACTTCATCCAAATGAGTGATTTTGTCCGTTAAGCGTTGCTTATCGATTGTTCGAATCTGCTCAAGTAAAATAACAGAATCTCTCTCAAAACCATACTTTTTCGCATCAATTTCCACATGAGTGGGTAATTTCGCTTTTTGAATCTGTGCAGTAATAGCCGCTACAATCACCGTTGGACTAAAACGATTTCCGATGTCATTTTGAATGACAAGAACCGGACGAACGCCTCCTTGCTCAGAACCAACAACTGGGGAAAGGTCTGCAAAATACACGTCGCCGCGTTTTACAATCAAAATATTACCCCCCGCTAACTAAGCGTTCTACTGTATGAGCTGCTTCATACTCTGCTAAGAAAGCTTCAGATGCAATACCAAGATTAATTTTTCCCATTTCAATGTACCCACGTCGCATTGATTCATGTTGGTAGCGTTTCTTCGTCTTATGTTGACGCAATAACAATTGTGTTGCCTGGCAAATTAGTTCATGGCGATTCTTATTCTCTTGTTTTCCAATTCCGTCCAATTCCGTTACCATTTGCTTTGGCAACCGAACCACGATTTCAGTAGTTACACTTGATTCGGACACAAAAATACACCTCCACCGTCAACTACACACCCAAATATATATATGACACCTATTGTAATAATACCATTGTATGGAGCCTGTTGCAAAGACTTCCTTATTCCTTGCTTATGTTTTCCAATTCACAAACAAAACATTCATCTTCTTAAATTTTTTATCTCATAACTAACTAAAAACAATAGAACTCCTCTTCAAAACTTACGTGCAACTTATATAAAAAATGATTATAAGTAAAAAGCTTCTCATCAAAAAGAGCTTATTATCCAGCAATGAACAGTCACTCCAATGACAAGAAGCAATCATACTACCTTCTATATATTGTTCAAGTAATTAATTATCTCTACAACCTTACCATTCCGTATAAATATTCTTGGCACACGGAAACTGATCGTTGCAATAATTTCATAATTAATAGTCCCTGAGTATTCCGCAACCTCTGTAGCGCTAATATACTCATCTCCTTGCCTTCCAATAAGCGTAACTTTCGTACCAAGTGGCACTTCACAAGGAAGATGAATCATGAACTGATCCATTGTTACTCGCCCTACAATCGGTACCCTTTTACCATTTATAAGCACTTCAAATCCTTGTAACCTTCTAAGCCACCCATCTGCATAGCCAATCGCTACAGTCGCAATCCATTCTTCAGTTTTCGTTCGATAGGTGACGTTATAACTAATTCCATCACCTTTAATTACCTGTTTAATATGAGCAACTTTCGTATGAAGTGATAGCGCCGGTTCTAATTCAAATGGTAAAAAAGGACGTATTTCTACAGAAGGAGATAATCCATACATTGCAATCCCAATTCGCACTGCATTAAATGTAATCCCTTGAAAACGTAACGTCGCAGCACTATTAGCTGTATGAACAAACTTAGGATCCACTCCGAATTCTTTCAACCAACTTAACTGCTCCAAGAACGTGTTATATTGCTTATCAAAATACGAAGTCTCAACCTCATCTGCCGTTGCAAAATGCGTGTATACTCCTTCTAACTCTAAAAACGGTGCACCCTCTAAACTCTTTAAAAATTCTTTTAGCTCTTTTCTTTCACGTATTCCAATTCTCCCCATACCACTATCAAAGTTAATATGGAATTTCATTACAGATGAACCATCCCAAAGTTTAATTGCTTCGTCCACCCATTCTTTTTGAAAAACAGTTAGCGCTACATCATTTTCAGCAGCTACATTTACATCACGCGGCGGCGAGGGACCTAACACTAAAATCGGCTCAGTAATACCAGCCCTCCGAAGCACTAAAGCTTCATCTAAAAAAGCAACAGCTAACCTTGTTGCACCTGCTTCTAATGCCGTTTTAGCCACCGGTACATAATCGTGCCCATATGCGTTTGCTTTAACTACAGCAAAAATCTCTACATTACTTGGGATGAACTCTTTAATATGTGTAACGTTGTTATAAATGGCATCTAAATCCACTTCCACCCAAGTGTCACGGTAAAATGGTGCTTCTTCCATAAATACACTTCCTTATACACGATATGCGAAGCTTATTCTTTTATATGCTTCTTTTATGAAATCCACCTTCAAACTAAGAAAAGACGTGGTGCACATATATCACCACGTCTAAGAAGTTTACTTCACCTGCTTCGCTGTAACTGAACGAGCAACCATTAACAGCTCCTTCGGCTCTAAACCTTTAGACACGAGCATATATTCTACTCCGTTATGCGACCACGTTACAGAGTCTTTCGTTAATGCACCAATCGTAAACCCAAGATCAACTGGTTCTCCACTTACACTTACCGCTGATGATGCCTCTGCAACTTTTGCCTTTTCTTGTATTAAAGTAAAGGATTTCTTATTTCCAGTGTATGTGAGTATCGCACGCTTGCCACTGTCTGTCTTCAACTCTTTTTCATCTTGCAGAGTCATACCTTGTGGTGTATCAAGTGGATACAAAATAGCAAACGGTTTGTCTTCTTTCGCTGTTGTTTGAACATCTATCTGTGCTCTAGACATATTTTGTTTCGTATCAAATGCACCTTTATCAAATTTCGCATCGAATTTCACTTTAGAGAAATCTACTTTCACAAGAACATTTTGATCATTATCCATCAACTTCACTGAAACTGGAGTCAAGTCGCTCTTATTCAATGTAATCTCTTGTCTCGGCAACATATTTTGATGTTGATAGTTTGTTTTTGTTTTAAAAATATAATACTTATCTGTTTTCTCAAAAGTAAGGTTTTTCTTGTCCTGCAAAATATCTCTTACAAGTGATTCATATAAATAAGCCTGGCTACTATTTTGCGGCCAATCACTTTGAAAACGGAAGCTCTTATTAAGTGCTGGCGTTAATACAAATACACCTTCTTCATTTCTCAAAATAATTTGGCTCTGATCTTTTTTTGCATTTTTTAAATTCACACGATAAAAAGACGGTTCCTTATGCCAAATCTCTACGTTATACTCTTGAGGCTCATTGCCTGTTTTAATAGATAATTTTGCCTCAGCTTGATAACTTTTCATCCCTTTTACTTTTGATTCTAAATCTCTCACGACATCATCTTGCTTCTTTTCCATACAACCCGCCAACACAAAAACGGTCAACAAACCGACAAGAACTAAAAACAGACGCCTTTTCATCAATTCAGCCCCTTTGCCCCTATAAATGAATGGAAGATGTACCTTCCTTATCGCTACCTCAAATATATGAGACAAAGATATAAAATATGCAGACTAGCGTGACGAGCTTTCTAAAACAACTTGAGCAACAGCAAATTCCTTACTATGACTAATTGATAAATGAACAATATACTCTGTACTTGTAATCAGAATTGGCTTACCTCTTTCATCATTTTTCACTTCAATATCTAAAAAACTCACTTCTTTTCCGATACCAGTACCTACAGCTTTTGAATACGCCTCTTTCGCTGCAAACCTTCCAGCTACAAACTCTGTAAGGCGACTTCCTTTCAGCTCCATAGCAACATTACGTTCATTTTCCGTTAAAATACGTTCCATAAATTTAAGCTTTCCATCTAGCATTTTTTCAATACGATTTAATTCAATAATATCGATACCAATCCCTATAATCATTTCGAAATCCCCTTCTTCTATTTAACTTTCTTCTTTCATATTGATAAGAATAACAGAGAATCTTTCTGATGCAAAAGGGGTGAAAGTAACCGTATGCTAATAAGATCCACTCATATTTCTTTACAACCGACTATTCTTACCTTACTTCTTATTCATTTAGTCATGATGATATTAGGCGACTTTTTTCTCTTGCCACTGGCAGCCTCTAATGAATATATTGCTAAAGGAGAATGGTGGCGTGTCATAACTTCTCTTCTCGTACACGTAGACTTACAACATTTTCTTTCTAATAGTATTTTTTTGTTTGCTCTTGGTTCTTCTATCGAAAAACAACTCGGACACTTTTCTTTTTCTATTCTATTTTTTCTCTCTGGAATTTCTGGAAATATTTCTTCTTATATTATTATGCCGCTTGAATATATTCACGCAGGTGCATCAGGTGGTATTTTCGGACTATTAGGTGCACAGTTATTTTTATTGTACAATCGATACCGCTCTTCAAAACCAAAAGAAATTGCCATTTTCTCAATTATGATTCTTCTATTACTGCTATTTACTTTCTTTAACCCTTCTGCCAATCCGATCAGTCATTTAACAGGTTTAATAACCGGTGGCATTTTAACCCCTTTTTTAACCAAAAAAAACGATGGTGCAAAGCTTATTTAATATAAAAGCTTGCACCATCGATAATTTCTACATCTACTTGTTCACTTAAATCTCTCATTAATTGAAATAAAGACTCATCCTTCATCTTCGCCTCAATCATACAATCAATTTGCGGAACACTTCCCTTTATCCTTCTTAAAAAAGATAAAAATGCCTCTACATTAATATAATCTGCATGAGCTCTTGGATCTTTTCCCTCTCTAGGGCTAGAGATATGCATTTTAACCGGCAACAAAGACGTTTCCCACGTATGAACGACACGTGCCCAGTCTTCATACCAATCTTCTTGCTCATTATTCATCATATGGTGATGCAAGTCAAATACGACGGGAATATCTAATTTTTCTCCTAAATATAATGTTTCCTCTAACGTAAAGGTTGTATCATCATTTTCTAATATAATCATTTCTTGAATACCCCTTGGGACATTCGACCAATTCTCTATAAAGCGCTCTAATGCAAGTTCTTTATCTTTATATCCTCCTCCAACATGCAGTACACATCGTTGCTTATGTTCAATCCCCATACCTTTTAATAATTTTTTGTGCATCTGCAATGTTTTTACAGATTGTTTAAAAACACTCTCCTCAGGTGAATTTAGTACAACAAAATGATCTGGATGGAAATCAATTCTCATATTCATATGAACTGCATATTCACCTAGTTTTTTTAAATTTTCTTTTAAAGGACGAATATAGTTCCACTCTAGCAATTCCTCATGATTCGCTAAAGGAATGAGCTTTGAACTGAGCCGAAAGAAAGATATGTCATGCCCTTTATTATGCTTTAATAAACGTAAACAATTTTCTAAATTGGAATTAGCAATTCTTTCAAGTTTACGAATTGCAGCAGCACGATCATCTAATTTCTGAAACTGTGCATACGTCATCGTTTGAGATGGAGATGCATTCTTCAAATGTACACTCATCGCAACGTAACCAAGCCTTACAAGCATATAACAGCCCCTTTTCTATCATAACTATTATATAGTATGCACAATTATAGAAATAAAAAAAGAGAATGCCCGCAAAGGGCATTCTCTTTTTTTTATTAAGCTTGTGGACGGCTATGATGTTTTCTTTCGCCGCGTCCATTTGAAGAACCAGGGCGACCTTGGCCTTCACCTCTACGACCACGACTACCACCATCACGATTACGATCGCGGTTACCATCACGATTGCGATCACGGTTTCCGTCACGATTACGTCCATCACGGTTACGGTCACGATTACGTCCATCGCCACCGCCGCGTGCATCACGACTACGATTACGGTTACCATCACGGTATCCGCCTCCGTTACCGCCGCGTTTTTTAGAACCGCCGCCTCTTGAAACAACAGGTGGTTCTGATGTTAAAGCGATCGGAGTTGTATCCGGCTCTTTAGTCATCATTTTTAAAGCAGCAGCTACTACTGTTACAGAGTCATTTTCTTCTAACATTTCTTCTGCAATACGCTTGTAGTATGCTAAGTTTTCATTTTCAATTGTGCTTTGAAGCTTTTCAGCGATTAAACGTTGTTGACCTTCTAATGCCTCGTCAAGTGTCGGTGCATCCATGCGGTCCATTTTACGTTTTGTTGTACGCTCGATATTTTTTAATTGTCCTGATTCACGTGGTGTTACAAATAGCATTGCAATACCTTTTTTACCTGCACGACCAGTACGACCGATACGGTGAACGTATGATTCTGGATCTTGTGGAATATCGAAGTTATATACGTGCGTTACGCCTGAAATATCAAGACCACGTGCAGCAACGTCTGTTGCAACAAGAACTTCAATAGAACCTTCTTTAAATTTACGTAATACAGACATACGTTTCGCCTGAGTTAAATCACCATGAATACCTTCTGCAGCATAACCACGTAAGTTTAATGCTTCTGATAATTCATCAACACGGCGCTTTGTACGACCGAATACGATTGCAAGCTCTGGAGATTGAATATCTAATAAGCGTGTTAACACGTCAAACTTTTTCTTTTCTTGCACTTCTAAATAGAACTGCTGAATGTTTGGCATTGTTACTTCTTTTGCTTTTACTTTAATGTGTTGAGGCTCAGTCATGAAACGCTCAGCAATACGGCGGATTGGATCCGGCATTGTCGCTGAGAATAGTAATGTTTGATGTGTTTCTGGCACATCCGTTAAAATTGCTTCAATGTCTTCAATGAAGCCCATGTTTAACATTTCATCCGCTTCGTCAAGAACAACTGTCTCTACGTTTTGCAGACGAAGTGTTTTACGGTTAATATGATCTAAAATACGACCCGGCGTACCAACAATAATGTGTGGGTGTTTTTTTAGAGCACGAATTTGGCGGTTAATATCTTGACCACCATAAATTGGTAAAATACGAACACGTTTATGCTTACCAATTTTGTATAATTCTTCTCCAACTTGAATTGCTAATTCACGCGTTGGCGCGATAACAATACCTTGAACCGATTCTTTATGTGTATCCACTTTATCTAATAGTGGTAATCCGAATGCTGCTGTTTTCCCTGTACCTGTTTGCGCTTGCCCAATAATATCTTTACCTTGCAATGCATGTGGAATTGTTTCAGCTTGAATTGGTGTAGCCTCTTCAAAGCCCATACTTTCAACAGATTGCAGTAAAGAATCACTTAATCCTAATTCTCGAAATGTTGTCAATGTTACTTCTCCTTTTCTATCCTATACTTATCATTTAAAAAAAGGCGTTTTCCGAATTTGCGGAAAAGCCCTTTTCCTGAATGCTCACGTATATAAACGGGCGTATATTCTTCACGAAAATACTTCTAAACGTTATTACACTTTATCAATTATAAGTTTTGTATGTGTAAAAAGCAAACCCAACTGTTACCTTATTTTCATATTCAGAGTTTTTTTCTTCACTTTTATTTTTTTATATTTACTGTAAGCGCTTATTATAAGTTTCTTCTATTTTCGTAACTATCATCCCTATTTATATACACCAATTATTTCAACATCGTAATTACTTCTTCTAATTTCATACCGCGAGATGCTTTTATTAATACAACATCTTTCACATCGACTACTGCTTGTAAATCTTTTACTAACTCTTCTTTATTATCATACGCCTTTACACGTTCATTAGGGAAATTAATTTTCGCTCCTTCAGCAATTTGAGCCCCTAATCTACCGTATGTGAATACATGCGAGATTTTTGCTGGATCGATTAATTTTCCTACCTCATAATGGAACTGTACTTCTTGATCTCCAAGTTCTAACATATCACCGAGCACAACGATTTTTTTAGCAAAACCATCTAAACCATTCATTAAATGGAATGCTGCTTCCATAGCCGTCGGACTTGCATTATAAGCATCGTTGATAATTGTTAAACCACTATTTGTTTTCACAATTTCCATACGCATGCCCGTCATTTGAAGTGTTACTAAACCTTCTTTCATCTCTTCCCACGTTACACCAAAATGTTTCGCAATTGCCATTGAAGCAAGTGTATTATACACATTATGTTTTCCTAACACAGGTAAGTAGAATGAAATATTTTCATCTCTATTCATTTTGAAATGTGTCCCAGTTGCTTGTAATGTTACAGTCGTTGGATAATAATCGTTTGCTCTTGCATCACCAAACGTAACCGTTTCTGCTGCTAAATTCATTTCAGGAACACGATTCGTTAATAAAGGCTCATCTCCGTTATATACGAACACGCCACCTTCTTGTAACCCTGTAACAATTTCTAATTTCGCTTCAGCAATTGCCTCACGAGACCCTAAATCCATTAAATGTGCCTCACCAATATTCGTAATGATAGCTGCATTAGGACGAGCTAACTTAGATAAGAATTCAATTTCGCCTCGGCTTGACATACCCATCTCTAATACTGCTACTTCTGTATTTTCTTCTAAGTTTAAAATGGTAAGAGGTAATCCGATATGGTTATTGAAGTTCCCTTCTGTTTTTTGCACTTTGAATTTAGTCGCAAGAAGACTTGTTACAATATCTTTCGTAGATGTTTTACCGTTACTACCCGTTACACCTACAACTTTAACATCCAATTGATCGCGATAGTTTTTCGCTAACATTTGCAATGCGGATAGCGTGTCTTCCACAAAAATAACCGGAAGATTCTCAGGTGGATTCGCTACATCTTTCATCCATAATGTAGCTACAGCTCCATTTTCAACAGCTTTATCTACAAAAGCATGTCCATCGAAGCGCTCCCCTTGAATCGGAACATACAAGTTTCCTTTTTCAATTTTTCTTGTATCAATAGACACGCCTTGAATAGTAATTCCCTCATATTGCTCTGCTAATCCAGTACCATTTACCATCTGTTCCACTTGCTTTAACATTCGCTTTATCATATAGAAACGCTCCTTACATAGAGGAAGCACTATTCCTACGAATAGTGCTTCCTCCTTTTTTGTTAGATTGTATATTTAATTTTTTGTTTTTCTTCGTGACGTTCAATCGCTAAACGAATTAGCTCTTCAATTAATTCTGGATACGGTAACCCAGTATGTTGCCATAATAGAGGGAACATACTGAACGGTGTAAATCCTGGCATTGTGTTTACTTCGTTAATATACACTTCTCCATCTTTCGTTAAGAAGAAATCAGCTCGCGTTAAACCTGCACCGTCTAATGATTGGAATGCAATAATCGCATCACGCTTAATTACATTAGATTCTTCTTCTGTCATTTCAGCTGGAATAATTAGCGCCGTATCACCATCGATATATTTCGACTTATAATCATAGAAGTCCTTTTTCGGAACGATTTCACCTACAACTGAACATTTCGGCTCATCATTACCTAGTACCCCAACTTCTACTTCACGACCTACAATATTTTCTTCTACAATAATTTTGCGATCAAATTGGAATGCCTCTACAAATGCATCCTCAAGTTCTTCACGATTTTTACACTTATTAATACCAACACTTGAACCAAGGTTCGCTGGTTTTACGAAGCAAGGATATCCTAACTTATCTTCTACTTTAGAATAAGCTTCCTCACGATTTTTCTCCCATGCACTACGAATGAAGGATGCATATTTTGCTTGTTTTAAACCAGCCTCTGCAAAGATGTTTTTCATAACAACTTTATCCATACCAGCAGATGATGCTAGAACACCATTTCCTACATAAGGGATATTCATTAATTCTAATAGTCCTTGAACCGTTCCATCTTCACCGTTTGGTCCATGTAGTAATGGGAAAATAACGTCAATAGCGTTCTCCTCAGAAGCTGCAGATGGGATAATTTCTGTACTTAATGATAACGGAGAAATCGCATTTTCTGCACCGCTCATTTTTAAAGCTTCAACATCTGTTACTTCGCCTTCAATACGCTCACCGCGTACCCATTGACCTTGTTCTGTAATATAAATTGGATGAATCTCGAATTTATCTTGATTTAACGCTTTAATAGCAGCAAGAGCCGTCTGTAGCGAAACTTGATGCTCAGCTGATTTTCCACCATATAATAAACCTAATTTAATTTTCGTCAATGAAATCACCCTAACCAATTGTTTTCATTTTTCTATTTTAGCACTTTTTATAAAAATAGGTAGTTCCTATTTGAAATAAAATGTAACTTCCATAAATAATTAAATAACATCACTTATTGGTTTTTTCATTTCATTTTCTATATAGGTACACAAAATAAAATGGCAATCTAATCTAGTTATGTACCTAAAATATGTAGAAATCCCCTTTTTTGTGTATGTCACCTATTCACTAAGAAGATTGTTTGGTTAGTGTGTCTTTTTGCCTTTGCTCAACAAGGCGATCTAAAGAAACATATACAATACCTGCAACTACACATCCTACAGCTAAAATTGTAAATAGAAAGTGACCAAGTAACCGATCTAATAAAAAACCTCCCAAAAGTGGGCCAAATGCGCTTCCTGTAATCCACTGCAAACTTGCAGCTCCCATATAAGTCCCTCTCAAATGCTCAGGGGCCAAATTTGCTACAAATGTCATCTGTACAGGCGACATAATCATTTCACCTAACGTATATATAGCATAAACGAACAGTAGTGTTATTAAAATAATTGTAGCATTTGTATTAAATTCTCCAAACCACTTCGGTAACCACCCTATAAAAAATAATCCAATCCCGAATAAACATGCACCATATAACATCGTCTTCCCAACTGGTTTATCCGTAGCCCATTTTGAAATTTGAAACTGGAATAAAACAACTAATAGTCCGTTTAACGCCATTAAATATGGATATGGATTATTCGTTCCAAAAATACGCTTCATTTCATTATCAAAATGTAGTGGCAGCATGCCTTCCGTTTGAGAAAACCCCATCGAAATGATAATACCTGCTAATAAGTAAATCATTAATGCCTTATCTCGCATTAAAATTTTCCAAACTGCCCCAGATTCCTTTTCTTTATGTTCTTCCTTATCTATCCTCTTTGGCATCGTCTCTTGAATAAGAAGTAATACAAGTAACGCATAAAATAGCATTGTAGAAGAGGCAATAATAAACACAAGGTTCTTTGACAACACAACTACTGATGCTCCCATTATCGGACCAATCGCAGCACCTATATTGTGTCCCATTCGTAATAAACCATATGCCTCTGTTCTTTTTTCTGGTGCCGTTACATCCGCGACCATAGCTGATGCAGCTGGATGAAATAAAGAATTACTCAACCCTAAAAAAATAGATAAAATTGCATACGGAATAAATCCTTCTATAAATAGAAAACCGAGCATTAATAATGCATTACTTGCCATAGAAAATATCATAATAGGCTTTCTTCCATATATGTCAGCAATTCTCCCTCCTATAAGTGATCCAAAGCTTGCAGCAATTGGAGAAAGCGCCATAATAACCCCAACTTCCAACAACGAATCTACCTTATCTTTTAAATATAATGCAAAAAAAGGCATTAACATCATCATTGCAATTCCATTTAACGTCTCTCCAATAAATCGAATCCATACGTTACGGTCCATCTCCCTTAACTCACGCCACGTATTTTTCATCATTCCACCCCTTTAGTTAGCCAACAATTATCTTATAACAAGTTCAGAAAAATGTAAATTTTCAAATAAAAAAAATCCATTCTAACAGAATTAGAATGGATTTTTTCGCTTATAAATTTGCAACATCTTCTTCTTTTTTACTATTATTTAAAGCACTATGTTTTCGGCTATATAAGAAGTAAACCGCTATACCAATAACCATCCATATCCCAAAACTAATCCACGCTGTCCCTGATAATTGAAGCATTAAGTATAAACAGAAAATCACTGTTAATGCTGGTAAAAATGGTACAAGCGGAGCCTTAAATGCCCTTGGTAAGTCTGGATGAGTTCTTCTCATTACGATTACCGCAACAGCTACAAGTGCAAATGCTGACAATGTCCCCATATTTACAAGATGTGCTAAAACATTTAAATCTATTAATCCTGAAATCAGTGCCGCAATAATCCCCGTTGTCCATGTATTTAAAAATGGCGTTTTAAATTTCGGATGAACTTTAGCAAGACGCTTCGGCAGTAAACCATCTCGGCTCATCGCATAAGAAACACGAACTTGCCCATACATCATAACTAGCATTACTGTTGTAATTCCTGTAATTGCTCCTACTGAAATTACCCCCGCTAAACCATCTTGTCCAATAAATTGAAGTGCAAAAGCAACTGGATCTGATATATTTAGCTGGCCGTATGGAACAATCCCTGTCAAAATAAGCGAAACAACGATATAAAGAACTGTACAAATTAATAACGATGCAATAATACCAATTGGTAAATCACGTTGCGGACGTTTCACTTCTTCTGCCGCTGTTGAAACTGCATCAAATCCTATAAATGCGAAGAATACTGTAGCCGCTCCAGCCATTACACCATCTAAACCAAATGGCATAAAGGGCGTCCAGTTTTCAGGTTTCACATAATTAAAACCAGCAAAGATAAAAATAAGAACAACTGCTATTTTAATAAATACCATAATGTTATTTACTCGTGCACTTTCACGAACACCCCTAGATAAAAGAACTGTCATCACTAAAATAATTAGAACTGCAGGTAGATCAATTATTCCACCCTTTCCTGTACCAGGAGCCGAGGAGAGAATAGTCGGAATGTGAATTCCAAACCCCTTTAATAAAGATTGAAAATATGCAGACCAACCGTTTGCTACAGCAGATGTAGCAAGTAAATATTCAAGCATTAAGTCCCAGCCAATTAAAAATGCGAACACTTCCCCCATCGTCGCGTATGTATACGTATACACACTGCCCGAGACAGGAACTGAAGAAGCAAATTCAGCATAACAAAATGCAGCAAAGGCACAAGCTAACGCGGCAATCGCAAATGATAATATAATAGCTGGCCCAGAATGTTTCGCTGCCACAACACCCGTTAGAACAAAAATACCAGTTCCAACAATTGCTCCGATTCCAAGCATAGTTAAATCTAGCGCACCCAATGTTCTTGCTAACGTTTTTTGCTTACTTTCATGCATTAACTTTGCAATTGGCTTCTTTTGAAAAATTTGCTTCATCTTTCACTCCTCCAAGTTTTAAATTTTCTGAAAATTTTTAATTCGCTTTTTTATTTTACTCATTACGCTTTTCCTAGTCAATACTTTTGTCGAAACAAGTAGAAATTCTTCTGAATATGCACGATCCTTATTATTCTTTCTATATATCTTTCCATTATTTTTTTGGTATTATTATACATGTCGATTCCGTGAAAAAGGCATGCCCCCTTATTGAGAGCATGCCTTTTTTACTTATTTCACAGTATATGAACCTTGTTCAATCCAGCTATACATATACTTTTCATCTTCTGTTTCATGTGCTTGTTTTACAATACGAAGCGGACGGAATGTGTCTATCATAACAGCTAATTCAAGCGTCTCTTTCTTCCCTATACTTGCCTCTGTTTTCCCCGGATGCGGTCCATGGGGAATCCCGCTCGGATGAAGTGTAATAGAACCTTCTTCCACACCTTTGCGACTCATAAAGTTTCCTTCTACATAGTAAAGAACTTCATCACTATTAACATTACTATGATAATATGGTGCTGGAATTGACTCTGGATGATAATCGTATAAACGTGGTACGAAAGAGCAAATAACAAAATTATGTCCTTCAAATGTTTGATGTACTGGCGGTGGCTGATGAATGCGCCCTGTAATTGGTTCAAAATCCTCTACATTAAATACCCACGGATATAAATAGCCATCCCATCCAACAACATCTAACGGGTGGTGTCCTAAAACATGTTTATGCATATAGCCTCTTGATTTTGTCATTACGACAAACTCGCCTTTTTCATCATATGTCTCTAATTTTTCTGGACCACGAAGATCTCTTTCACAAAACGGACTATGCTCTAACAATTGTCCGTATTCATTTCGATAACGACGCGGCGTTGTAATTTGGCTATTTGCCTCTACAACAAGAAACTTAGTCTCTCCTTCATCTGGAATAACACGATAAATCGTTCCAATTGGAATCGTTACATAGTCGCCTTTTCTATAGTGAATCGTTCCAAACATCGTTTCAATTTTCCCTGTTCCATAATGAACAAATAACATTTCATCGCCATCACCATTACGATAGAAATAATCCATTTTTTCTGTTGGACTCACTACTCCAATTAACAAATCTTCATTTCCAAGTATGAAATTCCGTCCACTTATTGCATCACCACTTTTTTTACTTTCTTTCGTTCGAAAGTGGCGATGAGAAAGAGCAACATCCTCTTCATACTGCAACTGACAAGAATGCGATAATGCAGAATGACCTACTTCTGTTGGCATATAATGATGATACAAAATAGACTGCGTACCAGAAAAACCTTTTGTTCCCATTACCTGTTCACGATAAAGCGACCCATCTTTTTTACGAAATTGTACATGTCGTTTATGAGGTAGTTCTCCCATGTGACGATAAAACATGCCCATCACCCGCTTCCTTTTCTTTTTTTATCGTATTACGTAGTGTACCTAAACCAGTAATCGACAGTTCTACAACATCTCCATCTTGTAGCCACTCTTCTGTGCCCAGTTCTAAAATACATCCTGTTCCTACTGTCCCAGAACCAATCACATCTCCTGGATATAACGTAACGTCCTCTGAAGCACGTTCAATCATTTCAGCAAATGTATAGTAAATATCTTGGAAGTTTCCTTTTGATAATAGTTTTCCATTTACATGAGCAGTCATTTCTAAATTATATCGATCACCATTACGATAAACGTCTAATTCCTCTTTCGTAACGAGATGTGCTCCTAATGAAGTTGCAAAGTCTTTTCCCTTCGCTGGACCGAGACCTACTTTCATTTCTGTTGCTTGTAAGTCTCTCGCACTCCAGTCGTTCATAATACAATAACCAAAAATATATTCCTCTGCTTGCTCTCGAGAAATATTTCGCCCTTCTCTTCCTATTACGCAAGCAATCTCCAACTCATAATCAAGCTTTTTAGACTTTTTCGGACCAATTACAAAATCACCGGAACCAATTACAGCACGATGATTAGTAAAATAAAAAACCGGAATATCATACCATTCAGGCACAACATCTAATCCTCTTCGTCCACGAGCTGTTTTTACATGTTGTTCAAATGCGTAAAAATCTCGAATACTACTCGGATTAGGAAGAGCAGCTGTCAATTGTACTTCTTCTAAAGCATATATACCCTTATTTGGATTCTTAATATTCCGCACTACTTCTACATACTCATCCGCTTTCTCTAAAAAATCCATCATAGAAGAAGGGATTTCCCCTTCACTAGCAAGATTCATATCTATTACTTTGTCACCTTCAAGCCATCCAGCCCGTAGTTCTTTTGAAGGAAGACGAAATGTAACAAATTTCATCCTGATTCCTCCTTATAAAAATGAAATTTCCACCAGCAAAGGGACTTTTGCTGGTGGATACAAATCTTATAAGTTTCCGCGACGCTCTTGTTCTCTTTCAATTGATTCGAATAACGCTTTAAAGTTTCCTTCACCAAATCCTCGAGAACCTTTACGTTGAATGATTTCAATAAATAAAGTCGGACGATCTACAATTGGTTTCGTAAAGATTTGTAGTAAGTAACCTTCATCATCACGATCTACTAAGATCTTTAATTCTTTTAACTTATCAATTTCTTCATCGATTTTTCCAACTCGTGCAGTTAGCTCATCGTAATAAGTATCAGGTGTATCTAAAAACTCCACCCCATTTGCACGAAGCGCTTCAACTGTTTTAACAATATCACTTGTTAATAAAGCAAGATGTTGTACACCAGCTCCATTATAGAATTCTAGATACTCTTGAATTTGTGACTTTCTCTTTCCGTCTGCTGGTTCGTTAATAGGAAACTTAATACGACTTCCATTCGTCATAACTTTTGACATTAACGCCGAATACTCTGTACTAATATCGTCATCATCAAAATGAATCATTTGTTTAAAGCCCATAACATTCTCGTAATAACTAACCCACTCTTCCATTTTTTCAACATTACCAACTACATGATCAACAGCAATTAAACCAGACTCCTCAAATGGAATATTAAATTCTACCTTTTGGAATCCTGGCATAAATGCCCCTTTATAATTTTTACGCTCTACAAGCGTATGAATTGTATCACCATACGTACCAATAACTGCTTTTTTCAATGTACCGTCCTCATCTGTTAATTCCTGTGGTGGAGCAATTGCGACGGCACCACGTTTCACTGCTTCTGAGTATGCTTTATCAACATCATCAACAAGTAGTGCCACATCCTTCACGCCATCACCATGAGTCTTTACAAACTCTGCAATACGATTTTCACTACTTAAAGCTCCAGACACAACGAAACGCATATTTTTTTGCACAAGAACATAAGATACCTTTTCACGGTTTCCAGTTTCTAATCCAGAGTAAGCCACAATTTTGAATCCGAACGCTCTCGCAAGATAATAACTCGATTGCTTTGCATTCCCTACGTAAAATTCCAAATGATCTACATCACGTACTGGAAAAAAGTCCTCCATTTGTGCAGCTAGCGTATCCATAGATTTTTGTTTCATAATATCTTCATCCCCCTGTAAATAGATTAAATGGTCCATACTTAAAACCAACCGAAAACGCTTCCAACATTAATTAATAGAAATTAGTTAGCAAGCTAACAAATTCTGACCTTTAAAATTTTCTATCTTTTCTGTCAAATTCCTCTTTTTTTCTTACATATAAAATTCGACTTTTTTCTCTTTGAAATAAAGCGGGATTTTATTCAGTAGATTTTTGATTATTCGTTGAATCAAGTTTCAACCGCAGCGTTTAATTAGCCATGAATGCTGGATAATGAGGTAACTTTAATACTTGAGGGTATATAAGAAGAATATAAAAAAGACTCCAACATATTAACTACTTACTAATACGTTAGAGTCTTTATTTTTTTTGAATGATTGTATTTATATATCTCATACTAATACATTTGCAAGGAATAGAATAAATGATGTTAATATTACCGCTCCACCTAAGGATCCTAATAAATCTGTTTTTGTTACTTGAAACACTTGTTCACTGTTCATATCCCTCATTCTCCTTCCTTTTTTGTTTAATTTAAAACTTCTATTATACTAATACGCTTGATAAAAATACGATTAATGCTGTTAATACTACCGCTCCACTTGCTGAT